>JAGPMH010000057.1 GCA_018052945.1 Negativicutes bacterium
AGAAGAAGCAAAAGCAAAACTAATTGAATTACCTATAGGATTAATTGGAGCAAAGGTTGAAGCAAAAGTAATTGAAAAAACTGGAGCCAAAGTTGAAGCAAAGTTGTTAAAGGGGTCGAGTAAAGCTAGAGGTAATTTTACCGAAAAAATTAACACAGCAGACATTCCTAACATGTCTAAAAATGAGCTTATCGAAAAATTGCCGAGTGATTGGAAGGTTAAAGAAAACAATGGCTTTGTGCATGTTAGAGATGCAGAGGGAAATATTCGTATGAGGATTGACCCACCCGATAAGGTTACAAATTATGACCATGTTCATTTATATGATGAAACGGGGAACCCTTTGGACGTTAACTTAAATATTGTTGATAGGAAAAGTCCAGATGCCCATATACCAATAGAGAAATAGGAAAGTAGGGTAAATCTCATGAAAGCAAAACAAATTCAAGAGAAACTTGAAAAATTACATTATTGGGACGCTAGAGTGTTGAGTTTAGATGCCCAATATTTTGGTGATGAGGTAACCATTGTATTTGAAGATTCAGACGGAAATATTAAGCTATTGTTTACGGGTTGTTCTAAAATAACGGTTACCACTAATCCAGAGGACAGAATAAACCCAATTAGGGAACTTACCATTTCTCAAATACCATATTTTATTCAAGATATTGAAGTTGAAGATATTTTAGTAAATGGTTATGATTTATTAAGTTGTAAAATACTGATGCCCCCAATTAATATTGAATTAAATTGTAATTTAATCAATATTGGCGAAGCAAAATAACAGCATAAGAGAAATTATTTAAATAACTGATTCGCTACATAATTTTGCTCAAACTCACCACAAAATAATAAAGGTTGCAATTGTGTACCAGAACTTCTTCAATCACATCATTTCGAAGGAAATATGGTATAAAAAACTGACTGTATAATAATGGTTCAGCAGTCAGTGACCCAAGTAAGCTTCAGTGTCGTCACATCAATGGCGAAACAGCCCCTACGACGCTTTGGGGGATGAACTTGAATAGCACCAATGAGGCCAACATATGTAAAAGTCTGTTGGTCTTTTTTGCTTTTGTTGAAATTTTGAAAGATAAAAAATAAAAATATTTAAGGGATGTTTTTTTTGACAATAAGACTTTATTATAATTTAATTAAGATGTGAGAAAAGTGCCAAGAAAAGAGAGAAAATTAATTTTGAATTATTGTATTTAGTATAATAATTCATTTAGAATATATTTTTAGAAGAAAAGACTTTTAATATATATTTAGAAATATAAAAACCTGAAAAATACAAAAAGTATCATCTCAAAAACTAAACTTGCTACACTTATATATGGTGCATTGTATGGGATAGAGGGCAATTCAGAAGAAGCAAAAGCAAAACTAATTGAATTACCTATAGGATTAAGTGGAGCAAAAGTTGAAGCAAAAGTAATTGAAAAAACTGGAGCCAAAGTTGAAGCAAAGTTGTTAAAGGGGTCGAGTAAAGCTTGGACAAAAGTTGAGTATGCAACGTTGAAGGAAATCGGGGTTCCCGCAGAGAATAGCGGTATTCGTGTACTAAAAGGAACTGCTGACGATGCACAAGAATTTTTCAGAGCTCAAGTTGATCCGAGTACTATACGAGAGGTCAAACAAGGGGTGTTTGTTGGTAAAGATGCTAATGGTTACAGAGCTTCGTCTAAATCAGGACATCCTAATATAGACATCAATGGCGTAGATGGAATTAGGAAAATTAAATTCTTAGAGGATGGTGAGTAGGTTGGTAGAAAAGATCACTGAACCCGAACGAATTCTTACTATGCAAAATGCATTCGGGAAAGTGTTCCAGACGAATGATCCATTTGGAGAAATGTTTCAAATTTACATACAGGAAAAACAGATACTGTGCCCTACGGATGGATATTATCTTAGCAGAGATCAGTTCAAAGCACTTCAAGAAAACCTTGTTGCTATGGGTGAGGAGAAGGCATATCTTTCAGAAGTTGAGCCCGACGAATGTTTCTCAGACAATAATTGTAGTCATTGGGAGCTTTCTGTGATGGATCCATACGAGGAATATCTAAAGTTGCCAGTGATATTGGAAAACTCAATTTACTCTTTAAATGGGACATGGGGAATACTCATTTCTCAGGAGGAACATGCAGTAATAGGCGGAACAAGAGGGTTTATGGTTAAATATAAAGAATACTATACAAATTGGTTTAAGGGCGAAAGTAATTTCCGCCAGAAATGGGAGTACAACAAAAAGAACTACAATTCCGATCTTAGTTGGTTTTCAAAGTTTAGTAGCCATCTCAAAATGGGAAAGTAGTAATTTGAATTCATTGCAAAACGACGGAAGTTGGTGGCTATAGTAGAGAAATCCTTGTATTTCCTAGATTCCTGACAAATATAGAGTAGCAAAACTGATCAAGAATTTTAGTTCTGCAGTCAATTACCTAAAATGTTCCTAGGATAGCCGTAGGATCGACGAAATCATCAATGATTCTGATGCTACTCGGGGGATACAAACTGAATAGCACTGATGAGGCCAACAGATGTAAAAGTCTGTTGGTCTTTTTGTTTACTTAAGGAGTTACATAAATAATAAAAGATCTTTAAATAAAGAAAAGTAGCCTGAAATGGCTACTTTTTGTCTTATGTTTCTTATATGTTTTTTTGCTATTGCCCAACAAATTGCCCCACAAGCAACAAAAAAAGGTTTCAGCAAATGCTGAAACCCTGATAAACAATGGTGCGCCTGGCACGATTCGAACGTGCGACACACGGCTTAGAAGGCCGTTGCTCTATCCGACTGAGCTACAGGCGCGGATAATTGGAGCGGGTGATGAGAATCGAACTCACGTGACTAGCTTGGAAGGCTAGGGCTCTACCATTGAGCTACACCCGCAGAGAATTCGATAAATAAATGGTCGGAGCGGCAGGATTCGAACCTGCGACCCCCTGGTCCCAAGCCAGGTGCTCTACCAAACTGAGCCACGCCCCGTCAACCACATGATATATATTATCATTTTTCAAAACACATGTCAACATAAAAAATATAGAAAGTTTATCTGTAAAATTAAGTTAACCTATGATATATTCAATGTATAAGGCGGTGAGTTTATGTTAAAGCAAGTCATTACATTTAAGATAGAAGGCATGAAATGTGCCGGTTGTTCAAATCACCTAGAGAAAGAGTTGAATAATTTTAATGGGGTAATTAAAGCTACGGTAAATTTGGCAACTGAAAAATCAACAGTAGAATTTGATGCGGAAAAAATAACAACAGAAGATTTAATCCTTAAAATAGTGGATAGTGGTTTTAAAGGTATTGTGCTATCAGATGATATCTTTAAAAAAAGTGAAGACAAAAATGACAATAAAGATTTAAAAAGATTAATTTGGTCAGTGCTATTTTCAGCACCATTATTATTGAATATGATTTTAGAACTATTTTTCGGTCATGGCAAAGTACCGATTTTAGGAAATGGCTTTGTGCAAATGATTTTGGCGACACCGGTTCAATTTATAATAGGAGCACCATTTTATCAAGATGCCTTTAAGATGTTTAAGGCAAAATCGACTAATATGAATACATTAATTGCAATAGGCACTAGTGCGGCTTATTTTTATAGTGTTTATAATTTGTTTGTGGTTAGCCATAGTTTAAGTTATTACTTTGAAACTTCGGCTATTTTAATAACATTTATAATATTAGGAAAATTATTAGAACAAACAGCCAAAAGAAAAACAACAATGGCAATTACAAAATTATTAAATTTGCAACCTAATACGGCGATGGTAATTCGTGATGATACAGAAATTGAAATTCCCATAGAACTGATAGGAAATGGTGAAATTATAGTCATTTATCCTGGAACTAAAATTCCGGTTGATGGAAAAGTTATAGAAGGATTTACAACTATTAATGAATCGATGTTGACAGGTGAAAGTATGCCTGTAGAAAAATCGAAAAATGATTTAGTTTATAGCGGAACTTTAAATAATACGGGTAATATAAAAATTAAGGCTGAAAAAATAGGCAAGGATACTTTGCTGGCGCAAATTGTAAAAAGTGTTGAAACAGCACAAAATGACAAAGCGCCAATACAAAGATTTGCTGACAAAATTTCTAGTATTTTTGTTCCGACGGTTTTAGTGATAGCTGGATTGACCTTTCTAGGGTGGTTTGTTGCGAGCGATTTTAACGTAGAAAAATCGCTGATGAATATGATTGCAGTATTAGTTATTGCTTGTCCTTGTGCGTTGGGTTTAGCGACTCCAACTGCGATTATGGTTGGAACAGGAAAAGGCGCTGAGTATGGAATATTATATAAAAATGGCGAAGTATTAGAAAATTTGCAAAAAATTCAAGCGATGGTTTTTGATAAAACCGGAACGATAACTAAAGGCATTCCTGAAGTTAAGAAGGTTGTAGCAATACAGACTTTTAGTGAAACTGACATTCTTTCTTATGCAATGAGTTTAGAACAAAAATCAGAGCATCCTTTAGCTAAGGCGATAGTAGAGTATGGAAGAGGTAACAATATAGAAATAAAAGCAGTTACTGCTTTTGAAAGCTTCAGTGGATTAGGGCTAAAAGGTGTTGTTGATAATAAAGATATTTTAATTGGCACTAAAGTTTTACTGAAGAATTTTGATATTGACATTGATGAATATAAAAAAAATATTGAAGATTTAGAACTAGAGGCTTACACGGTGGTGCTAATAGCAGAACATAAAAAATTAGTGGGGTTAATTGCCTTAAGCGATACGATAAAAGAAGAGGCGGTTAAGATTGTAACTGCTTTGAAAAAACTGAACATTGAAACTTGGTTGTTAACTGGTGATAATAAAAATGCGGCACAGGCTGTTGCGCGGGCAGTGGGAATTCAACGGGTTATGTCAGAAGTGTTACCAAGTGATAAAATGACTGTTATTGAAGAAATAAAAGAACATAAATTTGTCGGGATGGTTGGCGATGGTATCAATGATGCTCCTGCTTTGGTTAAAGCTGATATTGGGATTGCAATGGGCAATGGTACTGATATTGCAATAGAGTCGGCTGATATAACTTTGTTAAATGGTAATTTAAATAATATCATTATTGCAATGTCTCTAAGTAAAACAACTTTTGGAGTGATAAAAAGAAACTTATTTTTCGCGTTAGTATATAATATAATTGGTATTCCGATTGCAGCCTTGGGCTTTTTGTCCCCAATGCTTGCTGGTACAGCGATGGCATTAAGTTCAATCTCGGTGTTGTTGTCGAGTTTAGCTTTAAATAAAAAAGAATTTAAAGTAAATTAAATAATGCAAATTATAGTAAATTATAGTAAAATAGTAAGTAATATATTGGTGCGTTTTTAGCTTATTTTTAGAAATGAGTGATAATTTAATGAGAAATACTAGTCAGAATAATAAATTACAGATTGTTAATGTTGAAGAAAAAGATGATGTAAAAGTTTTATATTTAGATGTGAATGAAATTAACAATAAGAATATAGCAGACTTCATGACCTTACCGGGTGGAGTCTCTTTTGTATTGGCTTTTATTTCTATTGATAGCGATATTGATAAAGCCGGCAAACTATTGCAAGAAGCTTTGCCAAGTGATGCCAAGTTTATGATGGTTTCAGCGATTGGAGAGTTATACTCAACAGTGGGCGGAAGAACTACTTATCCGCCAATGAAAGAACATAGACAAAAAATTTTGTTGCAAGCTTTTTCAAAAAGAATGGTTAAAAAGTGTGAAATTATTTCAATTCCATTACATAACGAAGATTTACTGGAAGAAAGAGAAGATATCAGTATTGATGAACGGATTGACTTAATAAAAAATGAGTTTGATAAAGCTCATTCTAAAATAAATTTTCCGATTAATTCGCAGGATACTGTTGCGTTAACTTATATTGATGGAGTTTCAAAATGTGAAAGTTTCGTTGTACAAGCTATTTATGAAAGTAAAAACTACCCATGTATTTTTATTGGAGGCTCGGCCTCAGGAAAAATGGATTTTAAGAATACCTATTTGCATAACGGCGAAAAAGTATTAGAAAATCATGCGGTTATTTGTTTTATGAAATTAAATCACAATTATAAGTTTGGTTTATTTAAAACACAGGGCTTTGTTAAAGGTGAAGGAGAATATATTATTGCCGATGCTGATCCGGCCAATCGATATGTTTCTAAAGTTCTTGATAAGAATGGTAAATTAGTTAATTTTATTGATGTTTTAAAAGAAAGATTTAATGCAGAATCAGTAGAAGAATTATTAAGAGTAATAGCAAACTACACTTTTGCGACTGAAATAAATAATGAAATTTTTTCACGTACTATTTTGAAGATTGATGAAGAAAAAAATCGAGTTTATTTTTATTGTGATTTAGCAGTGGGTGAAAAAATAATTGTTGTTAACAGGGTATCTTTTCTAGATACTTTGAAAAATGACTGGCAGGAATTTATGTTTAACAAAACGAAGCCTATCGCGGGGATTGTTAATGATTGTATCACTAGGCGGAATGTTAATGCTGATGCAATTCCTAAAATTGATATTTTTGATGACATTAATATGGTTGGATTTTCTTGCTTTGGTGAGTTTTTTGGAGTTCATATGAATGATACCTTGACTGCTATTTTTTTCTTTAAAGTAGAGGATGATGAGGTCTTTCAAGACAAATATTATGATTATTTTCCTATTGTTTATGGCGAGTTTAAAAGTTATTTCTTGCTACGCAGACTAAAACAAATGCAGATTATCAGTAAACTTGAAGATCAAGTGATTGGTTTGTTTAGTCGGTATGACAAAAATAATGATACAGATGAAGTTAATAATGAAAATATTTGGGCAGAAGTTGGGTTAACGGGAAATGATATATTAAAGTCAAATGTTGTGCTGAAAGATAAATCAATGTCTAATGTTTTGACGAAATTAAATAAAAGATTTCATGAGTATAAAGAAAATGATTTATTGAAGGAAGATATTAATTTATTGGTATCTTGCATGCAAGTTATTTTAAAAAATATGTCTTTAAGGAAAAATGATTTAGAACGTAAAGTAATGTATATGGAACAATCTTTAATTAAATATACCAAAGATGAATTAACAGAAGTATTTACTCGAAGATCGGGCTATGAAATTATCAGTAAGATGATGAATCAACAAGCTCATATTTATGATTATTTAACTTTTGCATTTATCGATGTTGATAATTTGAAAATTGTCAATGATGATTATGGTCATAAAGAAGGAGATTATTATTTAAAAACAATAGTTGATGAAATTAAAACTAGGATTAGAGGTAATGATATTATTTGTCGCTATGGTGGTGATGAATTTATTGTTGTCTTACCTAATTGTGAAGAGCGAAGGGCTAGAGATATTTTTGAAGAAATCAATAAGAATTTACCACGTATTAACAAAATCAGAGATAAAAAATATAAAATGTCCTTTTCGTTTGGAATTTTGCGGTATGACTATGAATCTGAGATGACTTTTGATGATTTTATTAAAACCTTAGATGCAAAAATGTATTATTATAAAAAAAGGAAATATAAAGCCAGTAATTTATAATTAAAATCGCACTACTATTATTTTATAGTAGTGCGATTTTAATTATAATTAGATTTTCAAAGTAAAAAAATAAACACCAAAACTAAAGCAAATAACAAAGCAACAAAAAAAGGCTTCAGATATTTGCTGAAACCTAGATAAACAATGGTGTGCCCGATAGGAGTCGAACCTACGCACCCAGCTCCGGAGGCTGGTGCTCTATCCACTGAGCTACGGGCACAAAATTAACTTGTTTATTTTAGCATAGATTGTTGATGAATATCAATATAAA
>JAGPMH010000058.1 GCA_018052945.1 Negativicutes bacterium
TTATTGAAGCCGTCTTTATTGAATCCATCTTTGTTAAATCCGCCTTTATTAAACCCGTCTTTGTTAAGACCATCTTTATTAAAGCCGTCTTTGTTAAAGCCGTCTTTGTTAAAGCCGTCTTTGTTAAAGCCGTCTTTGTTAAAGCCGTCTTTGTTAAAGCCGTCTTTGTTGAAGCCATCTTTGTTGAAGCCGTCTTTATTGAATCCATCTTTGTTGAATCCATCTTTATTAAAGCCGTCTTTATTGAATCCATCTTTGTTGAAGCCATCTTTGTTGAAGCCGTCTTTATTGAATCCGTCTTTGTTAAAGCCATCTTTGTTGAATCCATCTTTGTTAAAGCCGTCTTTGTTAAATCCGTCTTTTGAAATATTTGGCTCAACAGTTTTTATTTCAACAGTATCTAGGTTTTCTTTTTCAGAAAAATCAAAAGCACTTGTATCTATTTTTATTGTTTGATTTGAATCATTTATATTAAGTGCTATTTTAGTATTAACTTCACTGTTAATGATTGTTTGTTTATCTTCAGCAACAAAACTTTCGTCTTCTCGTCTTTTTCTGCCTAAAACATTAATATCAGAAATATTTGTAGTTGAAGTCGTTCTTTGACTACTAGGAACAGAATTGCTAGAGGATAACCGAATATTAGAAGTACCAGTTGGCGGAGGAGTAAATCCACCTAATCCACCAGTTGAAATTCCCGATAAAGCACTTAAAGCCGTTGCAATTATTCCTGGAACCGCAACACCAACTATTGCTTCCGTAACACTATCTGGTCCTGGAATATTACCAATTGCCCCGACTCCACCAGTCTCTTGTGCCTGTTTATTAAGATTAGAAAAATCTTCATTATTAGAAGTTGTATAGTTAGGAGTTACGTGAACCTGCCCCATCCCTCTACCACCAGATTGAGCATTTGTAGACCAAGTTTTCGGATCAGAATCAATAATAGTATAAGTTCCTTCAGGTAAAATAATTTTAGGGCTAACTTCCCAATTAGCATTTGAAATACCACCCATGCCTGGTGTACCTTGCGCTTGCCACGGGCCATAAATTTTCCCATTTTGATCCTTAAGAGAAATAGTTCCAGGCGTTGCACCTTTACCATTATTCCAATGATAATTTCTAATATATGTCAATAAGTGTGGTTTATCAATTTTAAATATATTTGGTGCTGTTGGTCCATTTGAAACTCCTGCGGTATTGTCAGTATTTAGTATAACAATACCTTTATCTTTAGGTTCACCAATTAACACTTTATCTTTATATTCAGTATTAGAAGAAGATTGATTTTGCTTTTTATTTAAGTTGCTATCTTCACTTATTTTAGGAGCAGCTTGTTTTAATAAACCGTTTTTTTCCAATCCATCTAATAATTTCTGCGCTAATATTTTAGCAGTTTGCATATCAGCACTGGCAGAATTGCCAGATTCATATATTTCAACTGTAATTAAATAATCCGGTAATTGAACCGTCAATCCAATACCATTACTCATACTATATTCGCGGACTTCTCCACCTTTTAATGGTGTTGTTTTTACACCTGTTTGTCCAGCAACATCTACTACTCTAGTGAGCAAAGCTTTCATACCATTGCTATCAACAGGACCAACAACACTTAGTGCACCAATACCACTACCATATTTACCAGAAGCCATATGCATTTGGATATTAAGTCCAGTCACATCTTCTGTTCCGAAATCGTAAGCAGGTGTAACCAAATTATTTGAAACATCGGTCACTACATCACCAATTCCAGCCGCAAAAGCTGTAGGAACTAATAATATAAAATATAGTATTAGTGCAATACTTGTTTTGAATTTTCTTAATATTTTTATCATAATTGCCACCTCCAGTAATTAAGGTAAAATGCTAATAACTAGCATCCAGCCAGTAGAAAATATAAATGATAGTAATGTTGGTAAAATGATATTTTTAAAACCTTTTGCTCCATTCTTGGAAAGTTCGATTCCAGCCGCAGAACTTGCATTCATAATCGCGGCACTAGCAAAAGGCATTATTGAGTCCCAACCCAAGATAATTGAAGCTAATACCGCTAAAATAGTGAAAGGTATCATAAACATCATTCCATTTTTAACTGCTTCATAAGGAATCATGATTTTATCATCAAAAAAAATATCTTTATTTATTTTTAAAAAGATGTAGATCATTAATTTTATAAATAAAAATGCAAATATTAATGAAAATATTATTGAAGAAAATAATGAAATAATATTAAATTCTTCTTTACTTATTCCAACTAAAAACCCAAAGGTAAAAAAACATAGATAAGATTCAATGTAATTTATTTTTTTCAGTGAAGAGTTGTTTTTATATCCTAAATTCATAATTATTCACCTCAATCTATTATTCTGCAAAAAAACTAAGTAATGACCATCCTAAAAGTAAAATTGCACCACATAATGTAGAAACAGCAATGCTAAAAGGAACTTTTCCACCAGACATTTGTCGTATTGTCATTATAGTTGGACGAAGTGCCCATAATAATCCAGTAACACCAAACGCAACAGCAGTTTTCCAACCTAATGTTAAAGAAAAAATCAAACCAATTACTGAGTATATCAAAGTTGCAGAATAACCAAGTGCAAAGGTAGAAATAGCCCATTTAATACTGTATTTTTCCTCTCCGCCTTGCGATAAAGCCCATACTAAAATAGCCAGTAAAGTAATACCAACTGTACCATAAATAAAGCCTAATATTGTTATTACAATTAAAAGCGTTTCATCAATTTTTCCTACTCGATACATATCTAATGCAGTTTGTAAGAAAAATAATGAAAATGCTAATCCTGAGATCATTAGGCTGAACGGCCAGGGAACTTTAGCCATTTGAAATTTAACAACCTCACCAGGATTTATAATCATTTTTGTAGCAATTTTCCATAATGGTAAATTTTCATTAGTCATAACACTCATTTCTAAACCTTCTTTCATATATAAATAAGATAAAAAAACAGTTATTAATTAAGCTTAATAACTGTTTTTTATCTTATTTATCTTATTTATAAAAAGACACTTGTATATTTACATTTTACATTATAAATATACAAGTGTAAACACAACAACGTTTTTAAGTAAAAAAGATATAAAATAGTACAATGTACCATTTTATATCTTTTAAATTAAAATTATTCTGCTACTTGTGCTTCTTTTTCTGTGGCTGCTTTTAGTAAGTCTTTTCTAGAAAGATTTACTCTGCCTTGACGATCCACTTCCGTAACTTTCACCATAATTTCATCGCCAACACTCACTACATCTTCAACTTTTTCTACTCGTTCCAGTGCTAATTGTGAAATATGCACAAGACCTTCTTTGCCTGGTAAAATTTCAACAAAAGCTCCAAAAGCCATTAAGCGAGTAACCTTACCATTATATACTCCGCCGATTTCAACTTCGCGAACTAATGATTCAATAATATTAACAGCTTTATTCCCAGCTTCAACATCTACTGCAGCAATAAAGACATTACCATCATCTTGAATATCAATACTAACGCCAGTTTCATCAATAATTTTTTTAATAATTTTCCCTCCAGGACCAATTACATCTCTGATTTTATCAGGATTAATTTTCATTGTAATTATTCTTGGAGCAAATGGTGATAATTCTTTACTTGGTTCAGGTATCACTTCTAACATTTTATTTAAAATATTAGAACGCCCACGATTTGCTTGTGCTAATGCGTCTTTTAAGATATCTCTGGTTAAACCATCAATTTTTATATCCATTTGAATAGCAGTAATACCTTTGGTTGTGCCTGCTACTTTAAAGTCCATATCACCTAAAGCATCTTCTAAGCCTTGAATATCAGTTAAAATAGTATAATAATCTCCATCTTTCACTAATCCCATTGCTACACCAGAAACTGGTCTTTTAATCGGTACACCAGCATTCATTAATGATAAAGTGCTACCACAAACACTTCCCATCGAACTTGAGCCATTTGATTCCAAAACCTCTGAAACTAAACGCAATGTATATGGGAACTCTTCTGTACTTGGTAAAACAGGAACTAGCGCTCTTTCAGCTAAGGCACCATGTCCAATTTCACGACGACCTGGTCCACGAGAAGGTCTGGTTTCGCCAACACTAAATGCCGGGAAATTATAATGATGCATATAACGTTTAGACTCTTCTACTCCTAATCCATCAAGGATTTGTTCATCACCTAGAGCCCCTAATGTAGTAATTGTCAAAATTTGAGTTTGTCCTCTTGTAAATAAACCTGAACCATGAGTTCTGTTTAGCAACCCGACTTCACAAGATACCGGTCGAACTTCTTCAATTTCACGACCATCAGGACGAATTTTTTCAATTGTTATCATCTTACGAACAAGTGATTTAACTATTTTTTGCAATGTTAATTGAATATTTTTTGCGTCGTCAGGATATTTTTCAGCAAAAAACATTGCAACATCAGCTTTAATTTCACTTACTTCTGCTTCACGAGCTAATTTATCAGGATTTCTTAACGCCTTATCTAATTTTTCCAGTGCATAATCTTTAACATCAGTTATAATTTCTTCAGGAATTTCAAAAAGCTTCATTTGGCGTTTTTCTTTGCCTATTTCAGCAACAATCTTATTTTGGAATTCAATGATTGTCTTTATTGCATCATGACCAAAAATAATCGCATTTAAAATTACTTCTTCTGATAACTCATTGGCACCAGCTTCCACCATCATTACAGCATCATAAGATCCAGCCACAACTAAGTTCAGTTCACTTTCATTTTGCTGAGCAGTAGTTGGATTTAAGATAAATTCATCATTAATTAGTCCAACTCTTACTCCCGCAATTGGTCCTTCAAAAGGAATATCGGAAATGGATAACGCACAAGAAGCACCAATCATGGCTGTAATATCTGGGGCATTATCTTGTTCTACTGATAATACCGTTGCAACAATTTGAACATCATTTCTAAAGCCATCCGCAAATAATGGACGAATAGGTCTATCAATTAAACGACTTGCTAAAATAGAAGATTCACTAGGACGTCCTTCACGTTTTATAAATCCGCCGGGAATTTTACCAACAGAATACAATTTTTCTTCATAATCAACCGTTAATGGGAAAAAGTCAATTCCCTCTCTTGGCTCTTTGGAAGCAGTTGCTGCTACTAATACAGCAGTATCACCATAACGCACTAGTACTGCGCCACCAGCTTGTTTAGCCATTTTACCTGATTCAATAATTAGCGGTCTACCGCCTAATTGCATCTCAAAACTATGCATGAATTTTCCTCCTATACAATTCACCTTTATATTTATCTCAAAAAGTTATTTTCGACATAAAAAAATATTTTCCCTCTAAAAATATATAAAAATAAAAAGCGGGAATACTCCCGCTTATATTTTACTTACGTAAATTCAATTTAGCAATGATTGTACGGTAACGTTCAATATCAATGTTACGTAAATAATTTAATAAACGTCTACGTTGACCAACCATTTTCAATAATCCACGACGTGAATGATGATCTTTTTTGTGCTCTTTTAAATGATCAGTTAAATAACTGATGCGAGCTGTTAATAATGCAACTTGTACCTCTGGTGATCCAGTGTCACCTTCATGTGTACGATAAGTTTCGATTAATTGTTGTTTTTGTTCAACTGTTAACATTATAAATTCCTCCTATTAATTAAATTGTAAATGTAACCAATACCCACGATACCGCTGGAGAAGCGATTATCCTAGCTAAAGGTCAAAATCACTATATAATATGTTACCACAATGATTATAAAAAGTAAACTAATAAAATCTTTTTGCAGTAATTAAATCTTTTTTAATTTGTGCAATTAATTCATCCGCACCCGAAAACTTCTTTTCCGAGCGAATTTTGCCAATAAACTCAACTTCAATTTCTTGCCCATAAATATTTTTGTCAAAATCTAAAATATGAACTTCGATTCGTCGATCGTTTCCCTTAAAAGTCGGATTGACTCCAACATTAGTAACGGCATTAAAAACTTCATTACAATAGTTAACTTTAGTAGCGTATACGCCATTCATCGGTACTACTAGTCCCTCAGTAATATTTATATTAGCAGTTGGAAAGCCAATTTGTTTACCTCTTTTATCTCCATGAGTAACTCTGCCTGTTACCTTAAAAAAACGATCTAATAAAATATTAGCTCGATCAATATTTCCTTCAGTTATTAAATTTCGAATTAAAGTACTACTAACAATATGATCATCATATAGTATCGGCGAAAATATTTCTGCTGAAAAGTCAAATTCTAACCCTAGTTTTTTTAATAACTCAGGATTTCCAGCACCTTTATAACCAAATGAGTAATTCGGCCCCACTACAATTTTTTGTGGTTGCAATAAGCTGGCAACCATTTTAACAAAATCATATGGTGTAATTTTTAAAAAATCAGTCGTAAACGGCATATTAATTAAAATATCAACACCCAAAGAAGATATTATTTTTTCTTTTTCAAATTGGCTGGTGATAACAAGTGGCGAGTTTTGTGGTGATAATATACTAAGAGGATGATTACTAAAAGTTAATACAACACTTAGTGCTTTTAACCTTTTAGCTTCAGTTATCGCCTTATTAATAATCGCTTTGTGCCCTAAATGAATACCATCAAAAGTACCTAGCGCAATTACTGTTTTGGTGTTTTTTTCTGTTAAATTAGGAATTGATGAATAAGTTTCCATAGTTCCACTCCTAAAAAGCATAAACTTAAAAATTAAATACTTTTACCGGTTTTAATAACGACTGCCCAACATTACTGCCAATGCCAATTAATTTTTCATTTTCATTATAAACAGCAATGACACTATTCTTGATAAGCTGCTCAATTTTTATAATTTGTCCATGACTAAAAGCAAGACTATGTTCTTTAGTCAGTATTACTTTTGGCATAAAATTAAGAACACTATGCACATTTTGCAATGCTTTTTGAGGATCAGCCGCAATTTCTTCTAATGTTACAGCTTCTTGTAGCGTAAACTTACCTACTCTTGTTCTAATTAAAAAAGACATTACTGCTGGTAAATTAAGCTTTGCACCAATATCCATACATAAGGTTCTAATGTATGTCCCTTTGGAGCAAGTAACATCAAATAGCAATTTTTCACCGCTATTATTAATCATCTTAATTGTTGAAATTTCAACTAATCTAGTCGGCACTTCTATACTTTTCCCTTGTCGTGCTAATTCATATAATTTTTGACCGTTGACTTTTATTGCAGAGTACATTGGCGGAACTTGTTGAATTCTTCCGATAAACTGTTTTAGCACAGTATCTATTTCTTGCTGTGAAGGTATCTTAAAATTATTGATTTGTTCAATAACTTCACCCATATCATCACCAGAGTCTGTTTTATATCCAAAAGTTAATTCTGCACGATAGCCTTTATCAGCATCAGTAATATATTCAATTAACCTAGTTGCTGAACCTAACGCTATTGGTAAAACTCCAGCGGCAGCAGGATCTAAAGTTCCAGCATGTCCAACCTTTTTTAAGCCATATGTTCTTCTAATAAAGGAAACAACATCATGTGATGTCATTCCCGCTGGCTTTAAGACATTGATAAATCCACTTGTACTCATTTACTATTTTCCATTTCATAAATTATTGCCGTAACTATTGCCTCTTTAGCTTCAAGAATAGACTTATTTATCGTACAACCAGCAGCTCTTTTATGACCACCACCAGAAAATTTAGCAGCAATTTTACTGACATCAGTATTTTTCGATCTCATACTAACTCT
>JAGPMH010000059.1 GCA_018052945.1 Negativicutes bacterium
TTTATCATCATATCATGAACATTTATATTATATTCTTGTTGTTGAATCCAACTATTAACTTTATCTTGTTCTTGTCTCCAGTATGCATCAGGTCTACTACCCAAAACTTTAATCATTTTTTCTGGATTCAATGGAGTAACGGATACAAAAATTGGTTTGATATTATTTATAATACACTTGTTTTTTAATAAATTAAGCCCCTTAATAACATAATTACTATCCCGCCCTTGGCGTAAATCATTAATACCGGCTAAAATTATCAATGTTTTAGGTCTAAAAGGTAATACGTCATTATTAAACCTATTAACTAAATCATCAACAGTATTACCACTATATCCTAAATTTCTAATTTTATAGTTGGTATAGCTTTGCCAGTTATACTCCGGATAACTAGGTGGATTAGAGATCGCTCCTCCACCATGTGTTATACTATCACCTAATGATGCTATTACCGTCTCATTTCTATCAACCGTAAAACTTTGAGAAGATGATTCAGTTATCATCTTCTCATTTTGATCATAAGCTACAACTGACCAAACATATTTTCCAGTATCAATATAAGGCTTTTTGTCATAATAATCAAATACAGCTTTTCCTGAAATTTTATATTCTCTAACCAAAGAATATTGATCATTTTGTAGTTTAGCTACTCTTAATACATAATAGTTAGCATTATTAACTGGTACCCACGTGAAAACCTGATACAACTTTGAATTTGGAACATTATCATAGTCGCCCAATGTCACAATTTTAGTTTTAGTATTGTTACTATCAATTGGTATTTCGGAACTAAATTTTGTCATTGGCAACTTATTTACATCTAATGCTCTAACTTGATAATATAAATTTTCACCATAATATTCAAGTTCAGTTCCCGGAACATAAGTAATTTTGGTTTCCTGCGTTAAAAAAACGTCCTTGTAATACTTTTTCTTTATTATCAACTCATACATTACCGCATTAGGAATTCTCTCCCAAACTAAAAAAACCTTATTGTCTTTAGAGCTTGTAGCATAGCTTATCTTTGATACTAATAAAATCGCTAACATTAATAATATAATTTTTTTCATTTTTAAACCTCAAAAAATCGGCTACTGCTATGATAGCAATAGCCGATTTTATTAATTTCTTGTAATAATTCTCGCCATACGATCATAGCGAATATAATACCAGATCCATTTTAAAAATATAACAATTCTACTACGGAAATCAATCAAACGCCAAATATGAATTACCGACCACATTAGCCAAGCAACCAATCCTTCCGAAGTATAAGAGCCCATACTTACAACAGCATCATTACGACCTATTGTTGCCATTGCACCAACTGATTTATACCTGAATTTTTTTAATGGCTTATTCTTAATCAATGCTAATACATTTTCAGCAGCAATATCAGCTTGTTGCATCGCCACCGGTGCGATCATCGCTAACGGTGCACCATCTTGCATAAAATTAGCCATATCACCAACCGCAAATACATCTTTTTTATTTGGTAACTGTAGATACTCATCGACAATTGCTCGACCGGCTCTATCTTGCTCACACCCTAATCGATCTACTAAACTCACTGCCTTTACGCCTGCAGCCCAAATAACAGTTCTGGTTGCCATTTTTTCGCCACTTTTAAAAATTAATTCTCGCCCATCATAATCAACAACCGCTTCACATAATCTCACTTCAATATTTTTCTTTATTAAAGTATTGATAGTAGCAGTCCGCAATTTTTCCGGCATAGTCGGCAGCACTTTATCTGTTGCTTCTACTAAAATAATTTTCACTTCTTCAAAGTTAAGCGTATGATATTCTTTATTAAGCACAAAATAGACCAACTCTGATAAAGCACCAGCTTCTTCTACTCCAGTCGGACCACCGCCAACAATAACAAATTTTAACAGAGCTCTACGCTTTTCTTCATCTTTTTCATGTGCTGCTAATTCAAATCTTGATAAAATATGATTTCTAATATTAACCGCTTCTATCAACGTTTTCATGCCCATCGTATTTTTTGAAATACTTTCCATGCCAAAGAAATTATTTTGTCCGCCAGCCGCTAATACCAAATAATCATAGTCAATCGCCGTATAATCGGTCATAATAATTTTTTTATCCATATCAATTTGTTTGACTTCAGCCATATGAAAGTCAACGTTAGGCTTTTCACAAAATATCGATCTAATAGGATGAGCAATATCATCTACTGATAAGCCCGCTGTTGAAATTTGATATAATAATGGTTGAAATAAATGATAATTATTTTTATCTATAATAGTTATATCGATTGGATGTTTCGCTAACAACTGTGCAGTTTTCAAGCCACCAAATCCGGCTCCAACGATAACAACGTGAGGTCTTTTTGATTTCTTTTGCAAGATGTTCACTCCTTAATTTATCTTATCCCTTAAAAAGAAAGTTAAAAAAGTAACAATCTTTTTTATGATAATTCCTCATTATTATACCTTATATTTTAGTTAAATGCTAGCCTTAATTAATTAAAAGAGTGCTTTCTTTTGCTAGAAGAAGCTATTCCCATTTGTTCTCGATATTTTGCAACCGTTCTGCGCGAAATATTAATTTCGTAGCTTTCAAGTTTTTCACAAATATCTTGGTCCGCCCAAGGCTTAGCGTGATTTTCGGTCATTATAATCTCTTTAATAATTTTTTTAATTTTTGTTGTAGCAATTTCTTCGTTATTATTATTAAGAATATTGCCAATAAAAAAATTTCTAATATACATTATTCCATATGGTGTATCAGCATATTTATTAGCAACCGCCCTGCTGACAGTCGACTCATGAATTTCCACCTCTTCAGCAATGACTCTCATTGTTAATGGTTTTAAAAAGTTTGCTCCACTTTCAAAAAATTCATGTTGATATTCTACAATTTTTTTCATCACTTTAGCTAAAGTATTTCTCCGCTGCTCAATACTTTTCATCAATGATAGCGCTGCAGTAAATTTATTATTTAAGTATTTTTTAGTGTCTATATCAATATTTTCACTAATTTTTTTGTATGAGTCATTAATCATTAATCGAGGAATCCCATAGTCATTTACCAGCACTACAAAGTCATCATCAACCTTTTTCACAACAACATCCGGTACAACATACTGCACACTTTCTTGATTATAAGTAATACCAGGTTTAGGATTTAAAGTTTTGATAAAATCAATTGCTTGCTCAATTTCACCAGTATGGCACGATAATTTCTTTGCAATATTTTTAATTTTATACCCAACAATATCATTCCAGTATTCTTCAATAATTTTAATAGCTATCATATTTTTATTTTCTCTAGTTTTTGCTTGGATTAAAAGACATTCTTGAAGATTTTGAGCCCCAATTCCATCTGGTTCAAAACCTTGAATTAATTTTAAAACTTGCTCAACTTTTGCTATTGACATATTAAATCTTTCTGCAACATCATTTACTGTAGTATTTAAATAGCCATTATCGTCAATATTGCCAATTAAATATTCCGCAATTTTATGACTATCTGGACTGATGTTGTGTAACTCTAGTTGGTTTATCAAATGCTCTTGCAATGATATTTTATTTGTAACAATCGCTTCAAAATTATAATACTTATCCTGATAAAAAGTTTCACTCAATATATTTTCATTTAAATATTTATTAAAATCTTCAATATTAATTGTGGTGTTGTCATATTTTTCTTCAATATCATCTTTTTTGTCAGTATCAAATTCCAGTACTGGATTTTCTAAAAACTCTTCTTGGATCATATCTTGTAATTCTTGAGCTGATAATTGTAAAACCTCGATTGCTTGTCTTAATTGTGGTGTAATTATTGTCTTTTGTTGAATTGAAAAATTTAGATTATTTTTCATAACTTTACCCTCAATGACTATTATTTTTTACAATAGCAGCAGCAATAGCAGCCCCTAATTCTGAGCCAC
This sequence comes from Negativicutes bacterium, assembly GCA_018052945.1. NCBI lineage: Bacteria > Bacillati > Bacillota > Negativicutes > Negativicutes bacterium. The sequence goes on from JAGPMH010000059.1 coordinate 3,920, forward strand.
GATTTTCGAACACTACTGTTATATTATTATTAATTCTATTACTTTTTTTCCCAGCTAAAATTATTTTTGTAATAGTTTCACTATAAAAAGGCATTTTTTCATATAAAGAACCATCCACAGCAATAACTAAATCATTTTTAGTATTGCTACTATTATTTTTTATTATCCCAAGATAAGTTGCAGCCACTAAACTAGCTGCTCTTATGACAATTTGCTTAACGAGTTCAAATATTTCTTTTTGATATTGATCCTTAAAACTTATATTTATTTTAGCAAAAATTTTATTCGTATTAGAACAACCACTATTTAGTATTGTGGAAATAAATTCGGTATTTATAATATATGGTTCTTTTAATATTAACTTTGCCTCAGTTGTACTGTTAAAAACATTGTTATCAACTAAATCCAATAATACTGTTCTTACTACTTCTCCTAAATATCTACCAGCCGATAATTTTTCTAATAATTGTTTTTTAGGTTTTTCCGTTAACAGATCGAATTGCTCATCATATTTATTTAATGGAATTTTAGAAAAATTACCTGATTCTAAGTTGAAAATAGTATCACCAATCAAACATGCCGTATTATGACCAGTACCACAGATTGAACCAATAATAACATTGTTATTGGTATAAGCTGCCGCTAAAAAAGTAGCCACGGTGTCATTAATAACAGCAACTGGTTCTACGTTAAAAATACCCAATTTATTTAATGCAGTTACTAGTAATGCCGTTACATTTTGTCCTTCTACAGCTTTTGTTTTAAACTCTTTCGTCCATTCAATAAGATAAGCTTCATCAATATTAGTTTGAGTAAAGGGAAAGGAAAAAGTATGGCCTAAATAGTACTGTTCACCTTCAGTAATTATTTCTTTAATCATTGTAGCAATGAAATTAAATAATTCACTGCCCGTAGCGGTCTTATCAAGATAATTATATTGTCCACTTAATTTCAATGGTTTTTTTATACTTTTCAATATAGTGTAATTTTTGTTGCCATATAAAGCAATTAAAGATACTCTAACATTACTCCCCCCCAAATCTAGCGCTAAATAGTTTCCTATGCTAAGACTGGTTGGATAAGATAAATATGATGAGAGCATTTTTAAATCACTCTGCTCTTTGGGAAGATTTAATTCCGCTGCGAAAGTATCACTAATTTTTATAATATCAGCCATTTCCAAAGTAAACTGTTTCATAATATCAGTAAAATAGTTCATAAGACCTCCTATGATAGATATAAAAAAAGTTTTTAACTATTTAACAACAGCTAAAAACTTTTATAGTTAACGTTTGGCTGGCAATACTTCCAGCCAATATCCATCTGGATCATTGATAAAGTACAGACCCATTTTAACATTTTCATAGCAAATACAGCCCATTTCTTTATGAAGCTTATAGGCTGCGTCATAATCTTCCACAGTAAAAGCTAAATGAAATTCATTTTCGCCTAAATTATAAGGTTCTGTACGGTCATGTAAGTAAGTTAACTCTAATTGGTGTTGGCTAAGACCATCGCCTAGATAAACTAACGTAAAATGTTCCGTTTCTTTTCGTCTAACTTCTTGTAAATTCAGTGCATCTTTATAAAATTTCAAACTTCTTTCAAGGTTTAATACATTAATATTATTATGAACAAATCTAAATTGCATAATCAACCCTCCGCCTTTATATTTACTTTCATTATATCACAGTATAAGATTATAGTTTATCTTAAAATTTTTTATAATTGTTCTTGGGCAATTTCTTCTAAATATGCCCAACGTTCTAATAAATAGTCCAGCTTTTCCCTTGCTGCTATTTCATCTTTTGTTAACTGCTGTAATAATTCAAAATTACTACCAGCAGAATTTATTTGCCCTTCTAACACTTTTATATAACTTTCAACTTCTGCAATAACCGCTTCAATTTCAGAATACTCTCGTTGTTCCTTAAAGGTAAGTTTTTTCTTAGCTGACTCTGCTTTATTTTTATTAGTTGTTTCTAACTTTTCTACTTTGGGACTCTCTATTTCAGATTCTAACTCAATATTATCTTTGTAATCGGAATAACCACCGTTACTAATTCTAATTTTACCGTCGCCTTCAAAGATAAAACTTTTTTGAGCTAAACGATCAATAAAATATCGATCATGTGATACAAAGATAATAGCCCCATTAAAATTATCAATAAAATCTTCTAAGATACTTAATGTTTGCATATCTAAATCATTAGTTGGTTCATCTAGTAATAAAATATTAGGCTCATCAATTAGTATTTTTAGTAAATAAAGCCTTCTTTTTTCGCCACCTGATAACTTTCCAATATAAGTCCACTGCAAATCGCCAGAAAACAAAAACGTTTCCATCAATTGAGATGCACTTAATTTTGTTCCATCAGCTAATGTAATAAAATGAGCCGTTTCCTTTATATATTCAATAGCCCTTAATCGTTCATCCATATCAATTGTCTCTTGCGAAAAATAGCCAATTTTAACTGTTTGTCCAATTTTAATATTACCAGTAGTAGGCTCTAGTTTCCCAGCAATTAAATTTAGCAGGGTTGATTTCCCTAAGCCATTGTTACCAATAATACCAATCCGATCATTTCGTAATAAATTGTAACTAAAGTTTTCAATAATTTTCTTATCTTGATAATTAAAAGTCAGGTTTTCAATTTCAATAATCATTTTTCCTAAACGACTTGTTCCCATCCCGATTTCAATTTTATCAGTATTTACTGAAAATTTTTGCTGTCTCAATTCTTCAAATCTATCAATTCTAGCTTTTTGTTTTGTAGTTCTGGCTTTAGCCCCTCGTTTAATCCACGCTAATTCAGTTCGATACAAATTTTGCCGTTTACGCTCACTTGCCATTGCAATATCTTCTCGTTGTAATTTCCCCTCTAAAAACTGTGAATAATTACCCTGATAAATATATGACGAACCCCTATCTAATTCTAATATTTTTGTGGCAACATTATCTAAAAAATATCGATCATGTGTTACCATTAATAGTGCCCCTTTATATTTAGCTAAATACTCTTCTAGCCATATAATAGTTTCACTATCAAGATGATTAGTTGGTTCATCTAAAATTAATAAATCACAAATATTTATTAATGATGCTGCCAGCGCAACTCTCTTTTTCTGACCACCAGATAGATTTTTTATTTTTTGAGAAAAATCTGTAATGCCTAATTTAGTTAAAACTATTTTAGCATCACTTTCAATCTTCCAACCATCTAACCTATCAATTTCTTGACTTAATTTTAAAACTTCGTCTTGTAATAATTTATTATTCTCAGTTTCACTAATCTTAAGTGCTTGCTCATATTGCGCTAGAACTTTCATTATTGGCTGATTTCCTTTAAATACCTCCATTAAAACGGTATTATCAGGTTCTAATTCAGCATCTTGTAGCAAACATTCAATTTGTAGTCCGCGCGCTTTAATCATACTGCCATAATCAGGTGTTACTAATCCTGCAATGGTTTTTATAAAGGTTGATTTACCAGTACCATTTACTCCAACTAAGCCAATTTTATCGCCATTATCAATGGTAAAATTAATATTTTCAAATAATATCTTTTCACCATAAGATTTACTTAAATTTTCAACAGTTAATATCATATTACTTTCCTTATCTTTTATCTTAGTATTCTACTTATTATATCACATTTTCAGCCATCATTACCTAAAGCCCATAAGACCATTCTTCTTAAAACTCTACCTTACTTTGTAGTTAAA
>JAGPMH010000060.1 GCA_018052945.1 Negativicutes bacterium
TCGTCATTCTAAGCATAATCGAAGAATCTTAAAGAATAAACCACAAAGAGCGCCTAACTATGGTGGAATAATGGTTAAACGATGGTGTAATGTGGTGAAACAATAGTAAAAGATGTATTATAACAATTGTTTAATTTCGTGTTAAAAATATTTTTTACTCCATATTCCACAACCGTTTAACAATAGTTCAACGACTGTTCCCCTATCGTTCCCCTATCGTTCCTCTATTGTTCAATCGCTATTTTTACGACAATTTTTCTGATTTCTTGGGGTGTTGTTACCAGACAGGATGGTCTGTGAATGTCGGTAGGATAGAAAATTGTATACATTTTTTCAGAGACAACAACTTCTTGTTCATTGTTAATGTTTTTATAGAAAATTGCATCCTTCTCTTTACTACAATCTTCTGCAATTTCTTGGCCTGATAGCAAGGGGCTATAACCCATTACTTCAGCACCTTTTACCATATATTGAATATCAATATACTTAAGATGAGTTTCTGCTTTGCATTCAGCTTTTGGTTTAGTGGTATAAGTTGCCAAATTAGCAATTATAACGTCTCCATCAATTACATATTTACCATCAGCTTTTGAACTCCAATCCGTTTTTCGTAAAAACTCCAATGCTACTTGAATTCTTGGTGCTAAATATTTTTTTTCCACAGCAAAGTTATCAATATGACTTAAAAACATTTTATGAACCTCCAGATTATATTATCATTTAAAATTAAGTTTACTTCATTATATATAAAAAACAATAAAAAACCTATATTAACTTTGTTTTTTTATTGTTGCATTAACCATTGTCATTATGTTATTATTTAGTACAAATATATAAATAACAGCAATGATTGGATCAGTAAATTAACTATTCTCCTCAGAGAGTCGATGGTGCTGCAAATCGACGAGAATGTTTTTTGAAAGCTACCCAGGAGCTTTAGCTTATAATGAGCTAGCGTTGTCGGCGTTAACGATTAAAGTGGGCTTTAGAGCTAAACAAGGTGGTACCGCGGGAATACATCTCGTCCTTTTTCAAGGACGGGATTTTTTTATTATCTAAAGGAGTGGTGAATGTTATGAAAGAATTATTAGAATTGTTAGAACAAGATGCTAAGTACTCTACGGCTGATTTGGCAGTAATGCTTAGTAAATCCGAAGAAGAAATCATTCAAGCCATCAAAAAATTAGAAGAAAATAAAACTATTTTAAAATACAATACTATTATTGACTGGGCCAAAGCCGGTGTCGATAGCGTTACCGCTACAATCGAGGTTAAGGTTACACCGCAACGTGAGGTTGGTTTTGATGCTATTGCCGAACGAATTTATCGTTTTGACGAAGTTCGCAGTGTCTACTTGATGTCCGGTAGCTACGATTTACTAGTTGTAATTGAAGGAAATTCGCTACGCGAGGTTGCTAATTTTGTCTCTACCAGATTAGCACCAATTGATGGTGTAATCAGCACCACCAGTCATTTCATGCTTAAAGCTTATAAAAAGGACGGTGCGATTCTTAACGATAAAGAAAATGATCACAGATTGGTGGTATCGCCATGAGTTGGTCAGATAGATTCGCCCCTTCGGTAAATTCATTAGCGCCGTCAGGAATTCGTCGCTTTTTTGATATTGCTGCAGAAATGACCGGAGTTATTTCTTTAGGGGTTGGTGAGCCTGATTTTATCACCCCTTGGCATATCAGAGAAAGTTGTATCCATAGCTTAGAACAAGGTTACACTTCCTACACTGCTAATCATGGATTGTTAGAATTACGTGAAGAAATCTCACAGCAATTTATGGATGAGCATCAGTTACAATACAATCCCAAAGATGAAGTCTTAATAACAGTTGGTGTTAGTGAAGGCTTGGACTTAGCACTCCGCACCATCATCTGTCCCGGTGATGAAATTTTAATTCCCGAACCATGTTATGTTTCATATAAAGCCTGTGTATCTTTAGCGGGCGGAATTCCGGTAACTGTACCAACCAGTATTGAAACTGAATTTCGTATCACTGTAGAGCAACTCGAAAAATATGTTTCATCTAAGACAAAGGCATTAATTATCGGTTATCCTAATAATCCCACCGGCGCCATTATGCCGCAAGAAGAACTTTCAAAAATAGCAGAATTTGCTGAACGACATGATTTAATTGTCATTTCTGATGAAATTTATTCTAATTTAACTTATGATGCAACGCACACCTGTTTTGCTGCATTGCCGAACATGAAAGACCGCACTATTGTTTTAAATGGTTTTTCTAAATCCTATGCAATGACCGGTTGGCGCATTGGTTATGCTCTTGCTAATCATGAATTTATTGCTTCAATGAATAAAATTCATCAATATACAATGCTGTGTGCCCCAATCACTGCTCAAATCGGTGCATTAGAAGCACTGCGTCATGGCAAAATCCATATGAAAAAAATGGTTTCAGAATATGACCGTCGCCGAAAATTAATTTATGAAGGCTTTAAAGCAATGGGCTTAAATTGTTTTGAACCAAAAGGAGCCTTTTATATTTTCCCTTCAATTGCTAACACCGGTATGGACTCTTTAGAGTTTGCTGAAAAATTATTACGTAGCGAAAAAGTAGCCTTAGTTCCCGGTAATGCTTTTGGGGAAAGCGGTAATGGTTTTATCCGTTGCTCTTATGCCACTTCTATTAGTAAAATTGATGAAGCATTAGCACGTATTGAACGTTTTTTACAACAAAATTGCTAAAATAAAAAGTCGTTTTCTTAAAATAGAAAACGACTTTTATTTATGATATTGATACATTTATTTCGACAGTTTGCGAATTTATCAGCATTTCAATGCAAATATATTTGTCATTGCTGATTTTCAGCGTAAAACCATCCCCGATGGTGAGAATTGGCGTTGAAATATCAACCTCAATCCCCATTTGGGACAAGTTAGTCGCTGAATTTGCAGTTAGCATATTCGCCAGCTCTGAAATCGCACTTTGCGCCATATCGTCCATCGACTCTACCGGCATTCCCATCATCATCGTTGAGGCAACAAACTTGGCGGTTTCTTCACTCATATTATAAGCAACATTACCGCCCAATTCTTTCGTCAACCCTACCAACACTGTAACACCTTTACTGGTTGCAGTTTTATCTTTAAGCGAGATATTACCTCTCTTTACTTCTGTAAACCCTATTTGAGGCATTATTGTATGGAAAGCATCAATAAATGGATTAATCAGTTTTGCATCCAATGTTATTCGCCCCCTGTAAAACCAATATTAATGTTAAAATCTCCAATTTCTGTTTTTGCCACAACGCTGAAATTCTCCAATTTATTGTTGTTTATTATATTAACCTCTTTACCACTAATTGTCCCTGGTGGTGAAATCCTTAAGTCATTACTAATTAACGAATCATTAATCATCGAAACTCCACGCCCTGCAACAATATTGGCAAACTCTTCAATACTTTCAATCGCTATTTCATCTTCCGGTGTCCGCCCTAATAATAACGCTGTAAACTTCGCTGCTGTTTCAAAGCTAACACTCAAAACAAATCTGCCCTTGCTGTTACCGGTAATACTAATTAACACGGCAATGCCATTGACCACTAATTGAGTGTCACTTTCTAAAAACTCAACTTCTGTTCTTAATCCCACGAGCGTAAACAGATTTTTTTGTAAACTACTAATAAATGGTGTTATATATGAATCATGAATTTGTTTTTCTTCGTCTGTTAAAACTCTGATTTTCTTTTCACTTTCAATCGGTTTTTGATTAGTTCCGGAAAAATTAGTTAATCGTCTTAAAACATATAATAACTCATCTTTCAATAACGGCTTTTGTAAAAACGCTCTTACACCAACTTGGGTTCCTTTAGTGATTAAATTATTATCTTTCATGGCACTAATCATAATAATTTTGACATTAGGATCAATCTCTAAAATTTTACGACTACATTCAATGCCATCTGAATCCGGTAAATTCATATCCATGGTGACAATATCAGGTCTGCATTTTTTAAATTCTTCTACGGCTATAGTTGCAGTTTTCGCATAAGAACATATATCAAATTCCGTGTTATTTAATATATCGCCAACCACTAAATGACTGATAACAGAATCGTCTACTACTAGCACTTTAAACTTGTTTACCATCTGATCACCACTTTCCATTTTTTAAGTAGCTGTAAAGTTATTATATATGATTAATTTTAACTTAAAAATAGCATTTTGTCCAAAAATTATATAAAAAATCCCAAACTTAATTTTCCATAAATTAAGTTTGGGATTTTTTTATATTAGTTACTTTTGTTAGTCCACTTTATCAATAATAGCAGCATCGCCTTCTTCACCGGTGCGAATTCTGATGGCATTCTCAATTTTATAAACAAAAATTTTACCATCACCAATTTTTCCGGTTTTTAAAACTTTCTTTGCTACTTCTAACACTCTTTCGACCGGTATTTCACAAACAACTGTTTCAACTTTTACCTTTGGGGTTAAATTAATATCATATTCCATTCCTCGATAAACTTCTTTATGCCCTTTTTGTAAACCACAGCCGTACACTTGAGTTACCGTCATCCCGGCTACCCCAATTTCATTTAGTGCTTCTTTTAAGACCTCCAGCTTATCAGGTCGCGTAATAATATCAATTTTAGTTAAATTAGTCATATCAATTTCCTCCTTATTTATGTTGCATACTAACTACATGAGGAATTCCACTAACTTCTGATAATTCTCTGATTGCTAACGGAGTTCCCGAAACAAAATTTTGCGCATAAGCACTTTCACCATGCTCACTTAAATCAATACCGGAAACTTCATCACTTTCATCAACACGTAATTGCATGAATAGCCCTAATGTTTTGAGTATAACAAAGGTTCCTACTATTGCCAAGCCCCAAGCTACTAATACTGTTATAAATTGAGTTATTACTAAGTCCGGATTTCCATAAAATAAACCGTTGGCACCAGCTTCATTAACAGAAGTCGTTGCCCATAACCCGGTCGCAATAGCGCCCCAAGTTCCACCAACACCATGTACGCCAAAGGCATCTAATGAATCATCATAACCTAATTTAGCTTTTACTACCGCTACTGAAATGTAGCAAATAATACCGCTTAATAACCCAATTAACACCGCCGGAACTGCTGTTACAAAACCAGCTGCCGGAGTAATCGCCACCAACCCAGCTACACAGCCACTCGCTGCGCCAAGCACAGTCGGTTTTCCATTATGTTTCCACTCTACAATTACCCACGAAACCATTGCTGCCGCTGCGGCAACTTGTGTTACTAAAAAGGCATTAGCCGCTAAACCATTAGCTCCTAAAGCACTACCGGCATTAAAACCAAACCAACCAAACCAAAGGATTGATGCTCCTAAAATAGTCATTGGTAAATGATGTGGCAACATCGGCGTTTTGCCAAAGCCTTTTCTTTTACCTAACATAATACATGCTACTAGACCGGAAACACCTGATAAAATATGAATTACTGTACCACCGGCAAAATCAAGTGCACCTAAATTTCTTAACCAGCCACCAACACCCCATACCCAGTGAGCCATTGGGTCATAAATGAAGGTTGCCCAAGCTAACGTAAAGACTACAAATGCCGGAAATCTCATTCTTTCGGCAAACGCTCCAGTTATCAACGCCGGAGTAATTACCGCAAACATACATTGAAATGCTACAAACGCTAATTGCGGAATAGTTGCGGCATAATCAGCATTTGCTTCTAACCCTACACCAGCTAACCCAACCCAGCTTAAATCACCAATCAAACCGTTAACATCCGGTCCAAAAGCTAAGCTATAACCGATTAAAACCCATTGTACGGTAATAAGCCCCACAATGAAGAAGCTTTGCATTATTGTTGTTAATACACTCTTACTTCTAACCATCCCACCATAAAATAGCGCTAATCCCGGTGTCATAAAAAAGACAAAGGCTGATGAGATTAAAACCCACGCAGTATCACCGGCACTAATCTCCACCGCTTTGCTAGCCACTTCGGTCGCAACCTCAGCATCCGCCCCCCAGGCAATTGGAATTAATGTAAAAATCGAAAAACAAATAAAAGATAAGACCATCCATAATTTCTTCACTTAAATCCCCTTCTTTCCTAAAAATTAAAACGCCTTACACTGTTAATAGTGTAAGGCGCCTTTGCCTAAAATTATTTAATTTATAAAATAATAAAAACAGAAAAAGCCACTCCAAACGTTGCCGTTTGTCGTGGCTTCATTGCCAATAATTATTTTATGTTTTGATTATAGCAACCCTGTTTAGCTTTGTCAACAATTTTATTTTAAGTATGAACAACAATAATCAGCAACTTCTGTCACTACTAATTTAAAGCTAGAATTAGCTGGTACATTAAAGCTTTCGCCACCTTTTACTTCTTGCCACTCAGTTTGATTAGGTAATAAAATTTTCATTGTTCCTGCCATAATTTCCATTAATTCTGCAGCTTCTGTACCAAATTCATATTCACCAGGCATCATAATTCCTAGCGTTTTTTTAGTGCCATCAGCAAACAATACACTACGGCTGGTAACATTGCCCCCAAAATAAATATTAGCTTTTTTTACAACTGTTACATTTTGAAATTCCATAAATACAACTCCTCATTCATAACAAAATTATTTTTTATAAAAACAGCAAACTTTGGCTTACTGCTTTATCTTTACCACAGTTTAAACTCAACCCTCATAAATTTTAAGCAATAAAGCTTTCATGCTTTCACAAGTCATTTTTACCGGATTAGATCTGGTTGAACCTTGCAACGCATTATCAATAATTTCCGCTAAATCATTATAAAAAATCTCTTTGTCAATCCCCATTTCAGCAAAAGATCGCGGAATATTTAGCTTGGTATTTAATGCTTTAATAGCATCCACAAAACATTCTACACCAATTTCTTTGGCAAGTATAGCTAATTTCTCTTTTACCACAGGATTTTGACTATTGTATTCCAAAACATATGGTAGCACGACCGCATTAATCAAACCATGAGCTTCATCAAATTTACCTCCGATAGAGTGAGCAATCCCATGCACCATTCCTAACCCGGCATTAGCAAAAGCATAGCCGGCCATACACTGATAATTATGAACCTTTTCACGGCTTTGTAATGTTTCTTCATGATATGATATTGGTAAATATTTATACAAACCACCAACAGCGCCTCTAGCTAAAACCTCCGTAAAGTCCTCGACTGCTTCATTACAATAAGCCTCCACCGCATGTGTCATTGCATCCATACCGGTCTCTGCGACAATTTTCTTGGGCATCGTCATTGTTAAGGTCGGATCTAAAATCGCTACATCCGGCACAAACGCATCTGATTTCAAGCCAATTTTAATATTATCACGGCGAAAAGTTACCACCGATGCTCTCGTAACTTCACTAGCAGTACCGGAAGTTGTCGGAATGGCAATAAATTTAAGCATATTACGATTTTGCGGAATTTTGCCTGCTCTTAAATCATCAAATGTCAATTGGGGATATTCATAAAAAATTGCCATTATTTTTGCTGCATCCATCGGTGACCCACCACCAATCGCAATCAATACTTGCGGACAAAAATCATTCATAACTTTCATTGCAGCTAAAATGCTGTCTTCATCCGGATTTTTTCTTATGCCACTGTAAA
>JAGPMH010000061.1 GCA_018052945.1 Negativicutes bacterium
GTAAAATATACAAAATATTACTTTTCAGCCTGTGAAATACAGGTCTATTTGTGTTGTATAAATATAACTACACTCTTTGCAAATACATTTAATTTTTATGTTGACTTTTTATAGTTGGTCTTTCTAATATATACAATATAATATGCTATTTAATTCTATTCGTCAAATGCATAGTTAACATATATTTATTTGAATTTTATTGACGAGTTCAATTTTTTTCATTATAATACATATAAAAAATATATGAATTGTAATGAAAAGGTGAAATTATGAATTTAATTGAAGATATAAAATTATTAAAGAAAAAGCGGAATGCTGTTATTTTAGCACATAATTATCAAATTGAAGATGTCCAAAATATTGCTGATTATGTTGGAGATTCTTTTTATTTAAGTAAGGTTGCACAAGAAGTTGAAGCTGAGGTAATTGTATTTTGTGGTGTTCATTTTATGGCAGAAACAGCTTATTTATTAGCACCGGAAAAGAAAATATTATTACCAGAGTTAAATGCCGGTTGTCCAATGGCGGATATGGTTGATGCTGAAGGTGTAAGAAAGTTAAAACAGCAGTATCCGAAGGCCACAGTTGTTGCTTATGTTAATACGTCGGCACAAGTGAAGGCGGAAAGCGATGTTTGTTGTACCTCCTCTAATGCGGTTAAGATAATATCGAAAATTGAAAATGATCAAATAATCTTCTTACCAGATAAAAATTTAGGTGATTTTGTGGCAAAACAATTCCCTGAAAAAGAATTTATTATGTGGGACGGATACTGTATAACTCATGAAAAAATAGTACCTAATGATGTGTTAGCGGTTAGAGAAAAATATCCGCAAGCGAAGTTTTTAATGCATCCGGAATGTAACCCCGAGGTAGTAGCGTTAGGTGATTTTGCCGGCAGTACTTCTGAAATTATAAATTATGCCGTAAATTCTAAGGAAAAAGTTTTTGTTATTGGTACGGAAATGGGGGTTTTGTGTAAACTGCAAAACTTATGTCAAGACAAACAATTTTTCATTTTACATCCCGGTTTAGTGTGCCCTAACATGAAAAAGACTAATTTAAGCAGTATTTATGATGCATTACTTAACAATCAGCATCAAATAAAAATCGAAGCAACAATAGCAGAAAAGGCCATAATTCCATTGCAGAAAATGATGGAATTAGGACAATAAAAATATCCCTCGGCATAATGCCGAGGGATATTACTAATTTAACTTTACATTTCACTAAGTGAAGAATCAATTTTTGTAACGGCAATATCATCGTTATTATCTTTATTAAAGCCGGCAAGATAATATGATAAATATAGAATTCCAAACCAAACCGGTGCAATATATAGTGCAATTCTGGTATCTTCATTAAAATACATTACTATTGTAACAAATATTAAGAAGGCAATGCTGATATAGCCGGAAAATGGATAATGAGGCATTGGATACGCTAAGTTTTTAACTTCAGCTGGTGATAATTTACTGCGGAATTTTAATTGAATCAATAAAATTATCGCCCAAACCCAAATGGCGCCAAAAGTCGCTACACTAGTAACATAAGTGAAAACTTTTGCTGGTACTAGATAGTTTAGAGCAACACCAATTAATAAGAATATTACAGAAAATAAGATTCCTTTTGACGGTACTTGGCGTGAACTTAATTTACTAAAGATCTTAGGCGCTTTGCCTTGCAATGATAAATTGTATAACATTCTACCGGTACTAAAAATACCGCTATTACAAGAAGAGCAAGCTGCTGTTAATACTACAAAGTTAATAATTCCGGCAGCTGTTGCAATCCCTAATTTATTGAAAGTTAAGACAAAAGGGCTACCTAAAGTGCCAATTTGATTCCATGGATATAATGACATGATTACACCCATTGCTAAAACATAGAAGAATAAAATCCGCCAAAAAACTTTATCGATTGCTGATGGCAAGGTTTTTTTCGGATTTTTGGCTTCACCGGCAGTAACACCAACTAACTCAATCCCTAAATATGAAAACATAACCATGACCAAAGCCATGACAGTTCCGGAAATTCCATTAGGGAAAAATCCGCCATTTTGCCAGAGGTTAGAAAAGCCAATGGCGATACCGTTATTACCTAAACCAAACAGAATCATTGCCAAACCAATTATAATCATCGCGACTATGGTGACAACTTTTATTAAGGCAAACCAAAATTCAAACTCACCGTAAATTTTTACTGCAATAAGATTTACTAAGGTCATACATAATAACGCTAATAATGCCGGTATCCATTGTGGGATATCTGGTAACCAATAATGAACATAAACCCCAACGGCAGTTATTTCCGCCATGCAGGTTACAACCCACATAAACCAGTAAGTCCAGCCCGTAAGATAGCCAGTTTTGGGACCAAGGAAGGCTGTTGCATGGGCACTAAAGCTACCAGAAACAGGATGCTCAACTGCAACTTCACCTAAGGCTCTCATAATATAAAACATAATAATCCCAGCAAAAAAATAAGTCAGCATTAGCGATGGGCCGGCCGTTTGCATCGCTCCAGCTGAGCCTAAAAATAGTCCAACCCCGATTGCGCCACCAAGTGCAATGAGTTGGATGTGTCTTTCTTCAAGACCACGATCGAGTTCTTCTTTAAAACCATGACTGTTATTCATTAACTCACCCTTTTCGTTTTGTTGTATATATTAATGATACTCAAAATAAGAGAAAAGGCAAGAAATAATCTGTGGCTAATTTATCCAACTGAAAACGATGATTTAATTAATATTAATAATTAGCTATTTTTTGTTTATAAATATATGTTAATATTATTAAAGATGATTAGTTTTTAAGTATCGTAATGAAAAACTTAATTTATTTGGAAAGGGGTTTATTTTACTTAATATGAAAATAATAACAACTAATACAGATTTGTGCGTCGGGTGTAACAAATGTATCGCAAAATGTCCTGTAAAAGCAAACTTTGCCTTTCAAGAAGATGGTAAAAACAAGGTAAAAGTTTTGCAAGACAAATGTATTCATTGTGGTGCTTGTATTAAGGCTTGCGATCATAATGTTCGAGATTATATTGATGATACAGAAAGATTTTTTAATGATTTAAAAAACGGTAAAAAAATAGCGTTATTGGTTGACCCATCAATAAAATTTAATTTTACGGCATATCAAAAATTATTTACCTATCTAAAAAGATCAGGGGTACAGCTTATTTATGATGTAGGAATTGGTGGCGATATTGCAGCATGGGCTTATTTAAAGGTAATGGAGGAAGAACAGGAACCGTTAATTGCGCAACCTTGTCCAGTGATTGTAAATTATATTCAAAAATATAAGCCGGCATTAATAGCTAAACTGGCCAAGATAAATAGCCCGCTATTATGTACAGCGATTTATTTTAAAAAATACGGTAATGTTACTGCTGATTTTGCTTTTATTTCTCCATGTATTGGTAAATTTGATGAAATCAATGACAGTCAGCATAATAATTTAGTAAAATATAATGTAACGTTAACTAAACTTCAAGAATACTTAAATAATAACAACATTTATCTAGAGACCATCCCTGAAACGACTTATGATATTGATACTAATGGGTTAGGTGATTTTTTTTGTAAGTCCGGTGGATTGAAAGAGATAATATTGTTTTGCAAGCCTAATCTATGGATTAGAGAGATTGAAGGCACTAAGTCGGCTTGTCGATATTTAAAGGAATATCATGCTAGAGCTTTAGAGCAAAAAGAGTTACCTGCTTTGGTTGATGTATTAAACTGCAAACATGGCTGTTTATTAGGAACGGGCGTACAAACAGACCAAAGTATTGATGATTTGTATTTAAAAGTAAAAGAATTACAACATCGTAAATTCAATGATGCACCAGCTGTAAAAGCCACATATTTAAATTTTCTAAAAGAATTGGACAGAAAGCTTGATATTAATGATTTTAAAAGAGATTATCAAGATAATTCGATCCATTTTAAAACTGTTACTGGAGAAGAGGTCAATGTTGTTTTTGAAAAACTGCATAAATATAGTGCTGAATCAAGAAAAATTAATTGTTATTCTTGTGGTTATGGCAGTTGTTATGAGTTTGCCAAAGCAGTGGCAGTTGGGGATAATTATTTAAGTAATTGTATTTATTATAATCGTAAGGAATTAATTGATAAAAATAATGATTTATTTCACAGCAAAAAAGAAGCAGTGCAACTGCAATATCTGGCAACACATGATTTTTTAACCAATATTCCTAATCGGTATTATTTGCAAAGTTATATTGCAGAGATTTTAGGTGATGTCGAAAAAAATAATACTAGCAGTGCGTTGATTTTTATTGATTTGGATAATTTTAAAGTTGTCAATGATTCTTTTGGGCACTCAATCGGAGATGAAATTTTAATAAAAGTAGTCGACCGCTTACGACGGATAATTGGCGAAAACAGCATTTTAGCACGTTTAGGTGGTGATGAATTTGCGGTGTTAGTTAAAGAGGCTAACCTTGAACAATCAAAATTAATTGCAACTAAACTTTTGAATGCTTTGCGTGGCGAAAATTTTATAGTCAGTACGAAAAATGCTGAAATCCATATTACTGCTAGCTTTGGTATTACTATTATTGATGGTAGTTTATCGGCACAAGAGGTTTTAACGTATGCTGATACAGCATTGTATTCAGCAAAAGAAAACGGAAAAAACAGAATTATGACTATAAAAAATAGCGACGATAAAAATCTGTTTTCTGAAGCCAATAGAATGATATTGAAAATCAATCAAGCGTTGCAAGATGATAAATTTGTTTTACATGCTCAGCCGATATTTAATAGCGATAAAAAAATTACGCATTTTGAAATATTGTTAAGAATGCTAGAACCTGATGATACACTTATTTACCCTAATGATTTTATGGCAACAGCTGAAAAGTTTGGCTTAGTAAGTGAAATTGACAAATGGGTTGTGACGAAAGTTGTGCAACTGATGGAACTGCGTCCTGATTTATCATTATTCGTTAATTTATCGGGATATAGTTTAGGTGATACGGAATTACTTAATTATATCGGCAATATTGTTAAAAATGGCAAATTTAAGAAAGAACAATTGGGTTTTGAAATAACGGAAACAGCGGCAATAAGAGATTTAGATAAAGCTGAGCACTGGATTAATAGCATTAAAAAGTTAGGTTGTAAGTTTGCTCTGGATGATTTTGGTGTTGGCTTTTCTTCTTTTAGTTATTTGCAGAAAATACCGGTAGATTATTTGAAAATTGATGGTTCCTTTATTAGAAATTTAGATATTGATTTTACGCAAAGAGCATTGGTTCAATCAATGAATGAAGTAGCACATGCGATGGGAAAAAAAACCATTGCAGAATATGTGGAAAACGAAAAAATTTGGATGATTTTAAATGAAATGCAAATTGATTATGGGCAAGGCTATTATTTGGGTAAGCCTACTAAAATATAAGATAAAGAGAGGTTGAATATGGCAGGAGGAAGCTTTTTTATATTATTGGATGATATTGCTGCTATTTTAGATGATGTTGCGGCGATGACGAAAGTTGCAGCAAAAAAAACGGCAGGTGTAGTTGGCGATGATTTGGCAGTTAATGCCCAACAAGTTACAGGCGTTAGTGCAGAGCGAGAATTACCGATTGTTTGGCAGGTTGCTAAAGGTTCGTTTTGGAACAAAGTTAAAATCATTCCGCTAGCCTTATTGTTAAGCGCACTATCAAAAGTTTTAGTAATGATAGCATTAATGCTTGGGGGCATATATTTATGTTATGAAGGGGCCGAAAAAATCTTCGGTCATAGTGCTGAAAATGAAGATAAAAAAACATTATCCGAAGAGGAAAAAATTGATGGTGCCATAAAAACAGACTTTGTGTTAAGTGGTGAAATTATGGTTATCGCCTTAGGTAGTGCGGCCGCTTTACCATTTCTATCACAGGTATTAGTGTTAAGTGTAATTGGGATAGCAATGACAGTCGGAGTCTATGGTTTAGTAGCGCTTATTGTGAAAGCAGATGATGTTGGAATATTTTTACTAGAAGTTAATAAGGAGAATTTTAGCGCAAAGTTTTCAAAACGTTGTGAGTTTTTAGGGGAAATTTTACCGCTAAGGATAGTGGCTGTTCTTAATAACAGTATTTATTTAATTTCATCAATGTTATTTAATAATCAGCTAGGAATAAAATTTATTAATTTTTTTGGTAAGCAATTAGTATTTTTAATGCCCAAATTCATGAAATTTTTAACTATTGCCGGAACTATGGCGATGTTTATGGTCGGAGGAGGGATTTTTACACATAATTTACATGATATAGAATTAATTACTACTTTAATGCACTATGTGCCGGTGGATGGTGTTATTGGAAAAATTCTGCCGTTAATAATTGATATAGTGTTAGGCCTAATAGTAGGAGTAATTTCTATTATAGTGATTAGTACAGTGATTAATCCGCTTCTTAAGTATTGTGGAAAATTTAAAAATAATTAAAGATATATTTACAATTAGCTGGTAAAAGAGATGATGAAATTGTATAATTATTACAAGAA
>JAGPMH010000062.1 GCA_018052945.1 Negativicutes bacterium
ATGAAAAGGACTTTATCTTTGCTAATGGTATTTTTATTGCCATTATTATCATAGCGGTGATTATCGGCTCATGGTTAGCGATGTTCATTTCCAATAGAATTGTTAAAAGATTGAATGATGTTATAATCTTTTTGGAAAGATTGGCAAAAGGGGACTTTTCCATTAATGTATCAGCACAAAGTTTAGCTGATAAGAGTGAGTTTGGGGATGTATCGAGAGCTGTTGATGTAATGAATAAAAATATTAAAGCATTAATTAAAAAAATTGCTGATATGGCTGAACAATTAGCGGCGTCCTCTGAAGAATTAACCGCTAGTTCGGAACAATCTGCGCAGGCCTCTAATCAAGTAGCAATTTCTATTACTGAAGTGGCGCAAGGGGCGGAAAATCAACTATCATTAGCTCATAAGGCTAATACGGTTGTTGATCATATTTCTAATGCCATCAGACAAGTGGCAGGAAATACTGAAGTAGTCTCTAATTCTGCCGGTGAAACAGCCGGTACAGCGAAAAATGGTGAAGCTTCAATTAAAGATGCGGTAACGCAAATGAAGACGATTGAGGTTAAAACTAATGCGACAGCAACAGTGATTGGTGAACTGGAAGATAAATCAAAACAGATCGGTCATATTGTTGAGGTTATTTCCGCTATTGCCGGACAGACTAATTTATTGGCATTAAACGCAGCAATTGAAGCAGCGAGAGCCGGTGAGGCTGGACGTGGTTTTGCAGTGGTGGCAGAAGAGGTTAGAAAATTAGCAGAGCAATCTCAAGATGCAGCAAAACAAATTACTACGTTAATTAGTGAGGTTCAAAGCAAAACTGATAGTGCGGTAACTTTTATGCATGATAGCAAAAAAGAAGTTGATACCGGGGCGGGCGTTGTTGCCGAAGCCGGTCGAAACTTTAATGAAATCTATCAAAAAGTAAGTCAAGTTGCCGAGCAGGTTCATGAAATATCAGCGGCAATTGAAGAAATTACTAGTGGGACGAATGAAGTTGTGAACTCGGTTAAAGAAATTGATGTCGAAAGCCAAAAAACAGCAGAACAAACTCAAAATATTTCCGCTTCAACCCAGGAGCAATCAGCTTCGATTGAAGAAATTGCTTCAGCTAGTCAGCATTTAGCAAAATTAGCAACGGATTTACAACATGAAATAGGAAAATTTAAAATATAATTAATTTTTAAAAAGCCATGACTACTAGCTAGTCGTGGCTTTTTTTGGGATATTTCAAACATTAGTTTGAAATATCTTGAAAATAGTTTAATTTTCTGTAAAATAAGTTATAATTAAAATTAATGAATAAATTCGGCAAGATAATTTAATAGGGGGGATAAATATGAAATTGCGAATGAAAATGTTAGTATTTATCGTAGTTCCGGTTGTTATTTTAACGGCAGTATCAAGCTTTTACTCGTATTATCAATCAAAAGCGGCCTTGGAAAAACAAATTATGGACACCAGTAATGCCCAAATAAGTTATTTTAGTCAGGAATTAAATCGTGATTTAATCGTCAGAGAAAGTGTTGTAAAAAATTTAGCGGCTATTTTTTCCAATAAAGATCTTAGTACAGAAGAAATGTTGAGCTTAGTAACGGCGACAAAGAAAGGTGATCCTTCGTTAGCTGAAGTTTTTGCCGGAATGGCAGACGGCAGAGGAATATTTGATAATTGGACACCACCGCCAGAATGGGTGCCATCGGTTAGACCGTGGTATAAAGAAGCAATCAAAGGTGATACCGTCGCGTATTCTCCAATTTATGAAGATCTGATAACGAAAGATTTACTGGTTACAGTTGGTCATCCAATTTATCGTAATGGACAAAAAGTTGGGGTTGCAGGAATTGATATTTCGTTAAAACCGATTTTAGCAAAAACGGAAAATATGAAGACCGGTGAAACTAGCTATACCTTCGTGTTAAATTCAGTCGGCGATTTTATTACTCATCCTAAATATCAAAAAACTGACAACATTGCTAATATAAATAATGAAGAATTATATAATTTTTATCAAACTGTTTTAAAAGATGGGATTGCAGTAAGAACAATTAAAGTTGACGGTGTTGAAGAGGTTGTTAGAGGCAGTAAAATCGGTAATACCGGTTGGGTTATTGCCAACGCAATAGATGTTAATGAATTGTATGCACCGGTTAAAAAGATGATGGTGACTCTTGTTATTATGGGCGTTATAATCATCGCATTGTTAGTAGGGGTAATTAGCACGTTCACTCTTAATATCTCAAAAGCAATTGACCAAATGAAAGACTTTGCTAATAAATTAGCTGAAGGTGACTTTGCTAAATGTGAGTTTAATATTAATCGAGAAGATGAAATTGGCTCGCTCGGCAGAGCCTTAGTGAGTATGAGAGACAGATTAAGAGATGTTATTTCTAAAGTTAGTTCTTCGGCACAAATGGTTGCGGCTTCTAGTGAGGAATTAACTGCAAGTTCAGATGAATCTTCGCAATCTTCGGCACAAATTATTAAGGTAATAACTGATGTGGCGATGGGCGCAGACAAACAAGTTCTGTCTGTAGAAACCGCCTTAGGAACAGTAGAGCGAATTGTTAAAGAAATTGATAATATGTCGAAGTCTTCGGCAGAAATGGCCGGAAAAGCTAGTGAAATGGCTGAAAAGGCTGGCGTTGGTAATCAAATTGTGAACAAAGCAATTGGACAAATGGATTCGCTGGGGAAATCAGTTGATACTTCCAGTGTTTTGATTGGTCAATTAGGCGAAAGATCGAAAGAAATTGGCGAAATTGTTAATACCATCTCGGGTATTGCCGGACAAACTAATTTGTTGGCGCTTAATGCGGCGATTGAAGCAGCTAGAGCCGGTGAACATGGTAGAGGCTTTGCGGTTGTTGCTGATGAAGTAAGAAAGTTAGCAGAGCAATCGCAAGTATCGGCAAAACATATCTCGGAATTAATAGGAAAAATTCAAAATGATACACAAAGCGTTGTTAAATCAATGAATGTTGGCACAACTGAGGTAAAAGCCGGTGCTGAGGCGGTTAATAATGCTGGCACAATTTTTAGAGATATTTATAAAATGATTGGTGAAGTAAATAGAGAAATCATTGCAACACAAAAAGCGGTAGAAGAGATGATTAAAGCTAGCAATGAAGCTGATGTAGCAGTAATGGAAATAGAAGAAATCAGTAAAAAAACAGCAGAAGGTACTGGTACTGCTTCGGCGGCGACAGAAGAGCAATCTGCAACTATTCAAGAAGTGGCAGGAGCAAGTAGAGCCTTAGCTGAATTAGCACAAGAATTACAAAAACTTGTTAATAGCTTTAAGATTTAAAAAAAGAAGCACTTTGCAAAAATTTTGCAAAGTGCTTTATTTTGGTTTTGATACAGCAATTGGTGGTGGTATTGGTTGAGTGCCAACCCTGATGGTTTTTTCCTCAGGTTCAAAGACGTCATTGTGCAATAAAAATTTGCTTGTTACAATACCGTCGACACTAGTTATTTTATAAGCTGAAACTTTATAGCCTTGGGCACCAGGAAAATCAATAATTTCAGTGCCTAAGGGTAAGGTTGGATCTTGGGTAATAAGTGTTGTTGGCTCTAGGACTGCATCAATTTCGGAAATGATATTGATTTTTTCAGTACTTAAATCTTCTTTATTGCCTAAAAGATAGATGCTAAGAGTGTCATTACTAATTTGCGTTACTATATAGAGAGCATGATTTTTATTGTTTTTAAATTTAAAATCAATGAGACCGTTAGCCACTGTTGCATCTAAGCCGATTGGCACGTAAGAAGGCGGTCGAAAATGAGATAAGCGTTCTACTATCTCCAGATTTGCTAATAAAGCTACATTATATAACGTGCTGGTTACTTGGCAAACTCCACCACCAATATCCGGGACTAGTTTCCCATTGATGAAAGAAGGAGCCTCTTTAAATCCGGCCGCAGCAATTCTTGGGCCAACTATTTTATCAAAAGAAGCAATTTCGTTAGGATGTAACAAAATATTATTTAAGCTTTGAGCAGCTAGCTTGATATTAGTATTGCGGTTTTCGGCGTTTAAATTGAAATTAGTATGATACATAGCTAAAATAGTATCGATTTCTTTTAATGAAGCTGTAGTTATTTTAGGATTATCAATTTCAACGGTTAATGATAGCTGTTTTGGCAAGCCCAACTTTAAAGTATTAATATTTATCAATGTTTTTAATTTTTCTAAGTCGATTTTTTGACCGATTTGTTCGGGATTATTAATTATAACATTGTCTTTAACACTCAAGGTTGCATTAAGTGCCGGCTTATTGATTTCATTGGCGATAGCAATTAGTTTTTGATTTAATTTTTCTTCGCTTAATGTTAAAACATAAGGAACTTTAAATTCACTATAGAGTGCGGTTATTCGATCTAACATTCTTTTAGCCATAGGAGTACCTGTTCGCCCAACGTTGTAACTATTATGAGCTGTTTGAATAATATCTATTTTCAAGTCGATATCATCGGCTGTTATTTCCCAAGTTTTATTATTGTAATTTAAAGTGATAACAGGTTTATCTTTGATTTTTGTGGCTAAATTATAATCAAGATTGGTTATTGCAGAGTCGACTGTTAGTCCACCTAAAGAGATATCATCCACGATGATACCTTGAAATATTCTATCTGATACTTGTAAAAACATATTAGAAGATATTAAACCAATAGAAGAAAATAAAATTATAATGCAAAAAAATATTATTAATTTGGAAGTTTTGCTTAGGGTACTATATTTTAATATAAAGCATCCATCCTTATTTAAAAACCCCTGCCTTAGCAGGGGTTTTTTTTGTAATTATTTGAATATTACTGAATATTCATTGATAAATCAACAAATTTTCCGGCTAATTTCGCTTTTTGCAACACTTCTTCAGTGATATCTGCACCTTGCTCAACAATTACTACACCGCTATCTGTTGTTATTGTTCTACCTGCTTTTTTACCTAATAAAAATTTACGGTGACGATCATCAACCGGTTTTTCTTCAGCTTGAACTTCTTCCTCTTCGATAGTTTCTTCAATGACAGTTTCAACAACTTCTTCGACTTCTGGAACAATTACCTCTGCAACTACTGGAGTAGGTTCTTCAATTATCGGTTCAGTAATAACAGTTTCTACAGCCATTGCAGCTTTAGTTTCATTAATAATGCTATTACCACCATCGGAATTGATAATAGTAACTTGTTTACCAAATGTTGAAACTTGTTCAGCAGTTATTTCACTGGAAGCTCCTGATGAAGTTTCAATTAAACATTTCGAAATAGCACCGGCTTCATCAATAATAAGCTCAGTAATTTTGCCATGGATTGAACCACTTTTTGTAATTACTTTTGTGCCAATAATTTTGATATTATCAACTAATAATGGCTCAAATTCGCTAGCATCATTTAACTGTAAGATATCACTGCTGTTATTTATAATAATTGCATCTTCACCGATTGCACTAACGGCTTTAAATGGCATTACTTTAACTCCGCGATACCAATCTTCATCCTCAATTACTAGTGCTGCAACAATTCCTTGCTCAGCGTCAATTACTAATGATTTACTTACGCCTAATTCGCGACCTTCGGTAATACTGATAATTGGCAATCCTAACATATCGATACTTTTTTTCATGTATAATCCTCCTACTTTTCTTTCAAAGACTTTGCAATTTTCAAGAACATTAAAAATTGCAAAGTCTTTGAACACATAATTATATTTTTATAAATTTTGATTTTTTTCGGCAAAATCCTTCTCAACAATAGCTAAAATTTCAGGACTAATTTCCTTGAATGGTAATTTTGGCAGATTGTAACTTGTTAAAGTAGTTTTTAAAATGCTTAAATAAGTGATAGTGTTAGAAAACTGCTTTAGTAAATAAGAATCTGTTTTTATTATATTTAGCATTAAAGCTTGTTGATAAATTTCAATTGCTTCCGCATATAAGCCTTGCGCTTTTAAAATATTAGTCATTTCGATAATAATAAATGGCGCATAATCATTTTCTTGATTGTTAAACAAAGCTTTTTGCAAAGCTTTGAAAGCTTTGTCTGGACTTGAATCTTTATATTCAGTTGCTAAATCTACTAACTCATCCATATCATCAGTGGTGAAAACATCATTATCACTTAGTAAGACGTAGTTTTCGTTGATATCTGCAATATCATAAGTCTCGATAACAGGCTCATCAACTAGTTCGTTGCTAGCCTCAGTCTCAATAATAGGATCATCAACTAGTTCGTTACTAGCCTCAGTCTCAATAATAGGTTCCTCAACTACTTCGTTGCTAACTTCAGTCTCAATAACAGGCTCATCAACTAGTTCGTTACTAGCCTCAGTCTCAATAACAGGCTCATCAACTAGTTCGTTACTAGCCTCAGTCTCAATAATAGGTTCCTCAACTACTTCGTTGCTAGCTTCAGTCTCAATAATAGGCTCATCAACTAGTTCGTTACTAGCCTCAGTCTCAATAATAGGATCCTCAACTACTTCGTTGCTAGCTTCAGTCTCAATAATAG
>JAGPMH010000063.1 GCA_018052945.1 Negativicutes bacterium
ATCCAGAAAAAATGATTAAAGTTTTGGGTAGTAGACCTGATGCATACTGGAGACAAGAACAAGATAAAGTTAATAGTTGGATTCAACAACAAGAATATAATATAAATGTTCATGATATGATGATAAACAATGAAGGGTTGCTAAAAGAAGATTTATCAGTAGATGGGCTACACCCAGATATTGAAGGGAAAAAAATAATTGGGACAATCATTAATGAGTATATTGATAAAATGAAAATTAGCACTATTTAATAGTGCTAATTTTTTCCTCCAAAATAATCTTATCTAAGATTCTTGCTGCTACCAATATTACTGGTTGGCATTTTAATTCTGGAGTACGGTATTTATCTTTTAGATTATCGCAGTTAATTGAACCCATTTCTTTGTGATAATGATAAAAAAGCTTTTGTGTAAGTTCTTTTATTTTAGTGCTTTCATGCGCAATATCTTTAACATAAAGTGAGCTAAGAATGATGACGCAACCGGTTAAAGCACCACAAATACTTTCTATGCCCATTCCGCCACCGAAGCCTGCAGAAAGTTTAAGGGCGTTTTTATCTAAACCAAGATTATAAGCATGGTTTGCCCCATATACTATTTTTTCAGCACAATTAAAATCCTCTTTATCACCAAAACCTGTTACTAATAACTGTTCTAACATTGAAAAGCCTCCGTGTATAGTGAACTTATGAATAATTATAACAAATTTATTGGAGAATAGTTTTATTTTAGCAGGTTTTTTTATAAAAACAACGAAACAGATATTTATAGAGGTTATGAAGGAGAGATAAGATGAAATCAAACAGAATTGATTTAACGATAAGTACAGAAAAATTACAAGAATCTAAAAACTTTTATATGGAACATTTTAACTTTAAGTTAATGTATGAGAGTGATTGGTATATAGAGTTGTTAGCTCCCAGCATTAATGTAGGAATAAGCTTTACGTTGCCGCAACGAGAAGAGGGTGAGTTTTTTAATGGTAGGGGTTTGATTTTATCATTAGAAGTTAATGATGTTGTAGCTGAATATGAGAGGATAAAAGCAGAAGGTTTATTGATTTACCAAGAAATCCAAGAAAAACCATGGGGGGAAAAAAGCTTTGTTATAAATGATCCTAATGGTGTTCATGTATATATTTATGAAGCAATTGAGCCGACTTTAGAATATAAGAAAGTATATGATTCCTTTAAATAAAAAAAGTGCAAAAATCGCTAAGCGATTTTTGCACTTTTTAATTTATATAATTTGCTTCAACTAACTCGGTTTTAGTTTTAAAGACGTTAGTCATAGCGGTAAATGGCATCGGCTTGCTGAACAAAAAGCCTTGAACATGATTGCATTTTTCTTCTTTAAGAAACTCTAACTGTTCATTTGTTTCGACGCCTTCGGCTACTACTTTTAATTTTAAGTTATGACCTAGACCCAAAATGGCTTTGGCAATATAGGCACCATCTGAATTATTGCTAATATCGCTAATAAAAGAACGATCAATCTTAAGCATATCAACCGGAAATCTCTTTAAATAAATCATTGAAGAATAACCCATCCCGAAATCGTCTAATGAAACTTTGATACCTTTGCTTTTTAGTTCGTTTAAAACATTAGTGGTATAATCAGCATTGCTCATAGCTGCTGTTTCGGTAATTTCGACGGTTAACCATTTAGGATCAAGGTTTGCTTCAGCTAAGCTATCAAAAATGACTTTTTGTAAATTTGCTTGCTGAAATTGCTTGGCTGATAAATTTACTGATACCGGAATTTGTGGCAAGCCCATCTCTTGCCATAGTTTATTATGTCTGCAAGCTGTTTTTATAACCCATTCGCCGATTTTAATAATAGATCCGGTCTCTTCAGCAATTGGAATAAAATCAGAAGGCATAATAAATCCTTTTTCGGGATGATTCCATCTTATTAAGGCTTCGACACCAACAATGTTTCCGGAAATATCAACCTGTGGTTGATAATATAACTCGAATTGATTTTCATTAAGGGCTGTTTGTAAATCAGCTTCTATTTCTAAGCGTTTAGAAAGATTTAACTCCATATCATCACAATAAAACTGGTAATTTTGATTACAACTTTCCCTGGAACGATACATAGCGATTTCGGACATTTTCATTAAAGTATTAGCATCAATGGCATCGTTAGGATAAATTGCTATTCCGGCATTTGTTTTGATGCTAAAGGTTTTACCGTTATAAGATAAAGGATTATGTAATGATGTTAAAATATCTTTAACATTCTCGGTAATTTCTTCGATACTAGCTAAATTAGGTAAAATTATAGCAAACTCATCACCGCCGTAACGGGTAATGTTATTGCTATTAGTCAGTTGTGATTTTAATTTATCAGCAATGGTGATTAACATTTGATCACCAGCCTCATAGCCTAATGTATTATTAATATATTTAAAATTTTGCAGATCAATAAAAACAATCGCCGTTAAATGATCTTTGGACTGGGGTGAATTAATATAAGCTGTTAGTTGTTGCGAAAACAAAGTCCTTTTTGGTATTTTAGTTAAAGCATCATAATTTGATAAAAACTCAACTACTTTTAGCTGTTCATCATGTTTTTGTTGTTGGAGTTTTATTTGAACTGTTTGATGTTCTAAATGCTCTTTATTGGCACTAAGTTCCGAAGACAAAGTCTTTAACGATTCTTCGTGCTCGTGATGTTTTTGATGCAATTTAATCAAATTAGCAATTAATAGACCACTAAACCAGTAAATAAAGAACGCTGTAACTGTTGTTTGGATTAATGTCCGCAATAAAATATCTGTTTCTGTCAACAGATTTGAGCCAAGAAAATAAGAAATGTTTGGGGAAAAAAATAAAAATGTAAAACTACCAATTAAATATATTATCACGAACATAAACGGTAGCTTTGACAGATATTTAGCAAAGAAAACTTTAATAAGTTCACTCATTCTAATATGCACCTCATAATTAAATTTAAATAGGTTCATCCAAAATTACTTCATCAAGTAATTCGATCAAACAATTTGAAGCTGTCCAGTTTACCAAATCCTCTATTAAGGTACTTTCAGAACCAAGGTTAGCCAGTAAGATTAAGGCTACATTTTCAGTAAAATCCTTTTGATAGACCTTGTAACTTGTGAATTTTAAGTTGTTTTCTAAAAGACTTAGTAATGAGTAGTCGATAACGACTTTAACTTTGCGGTAATGAACTCTTGTAACAATTGTGGCAGTCTCAATGCCGATAGTTGCCGATTTGCTATAAGCTCTTATCAAGCCGCCGGCACCTAGTTTGATGCCGCCGAAATATCGAGTTACAACAATAGCGACATTCTTGAGGTTGTTTTTTTTGATAACTTCAAGAATCGGACGTCCGGCTGTGCCACTTGGTTCACCATCATCATCAGCTTTTTGGATTTGATCATTTTCTCCAATAGTATAGGCTGAACAATTATGAGTTGCTTCCCAATGTGTTTTTTTGATTTTTTGAATAAAATCAATTGCTTCAGTTTCACTTTCAACATTAGCAACATAAGATATAAACTTTGACTTGCTAATTTCATATTCGGCTTCGCAGGAGCCACTAATGGTTTTAAAATCAGCTTGCATTTTTTACCCCTAAGAAATTAATACTAAAATATAAGATAATTATATCTTAATTATGACTGTTTGCAATAAAAATCTATTTAAAACGACAAAAAAATACAAAAAATAAAGATAAATAAAATTTTAGTAAAAAAATATAGAAAATAAAGATATTTTATAGTATTCTGTATATACTAAAAACATAAAAAACAAAGAAAGGCTGTGATAAGAGCACTATGAAAGAAGAGGAAATGAATAGGGGATTAAAGATGAGACACCTACAGTTAATTGCTTTAGGTGGTATTATTGGTAGTGGGTATTTTTTAGGAACCGGTTATATTCTTGAAAAAGCAGGACCGGCAGCAATTATATCTTATTTATTAGGTGGAGCTATTGTGTTGGCTGTAATGTTATGTTTGGCGGAATTAGCTGTAGCAAAGCCTGTTTCCAGTTCGTTTGTCACTTATGCCAAGGAGTATATTTCGCCGACCTGGGCGTGTGGTGTGGGTTGGTCGTATTGGTTAAATTGGGTCGCTTATGTGCCGTCAGAAATGATTGCAGCAGGAATAATTATGAATAAATTTGTTCCGGAGGTCGGCCAGGTATGGTGGGCGATATTATTTGGGTTAATCGTAACAGTTATAAACTTGTTTCATGTTGAGAAATTTGGCGAAAGTGAATTTTGGTTAGCTATTGTCAAAGTTGTAGCATTGTTAATGTTTACGGTAATTAGTGCCGGGATTTGTTTTGGGTTTATTGGTAATCAAGGTTTTATTGGAACTAGCGTTTTATTAGGTGCAGGAGGCTTTGCCCCTAGTGGGTATTGGCCAATCGTTCTTACAATGGTAATTATTTTAGTTAATTTTCAAGGTTCAGAAATTATCGGTTTAGCTGCAGGTGAATGTAAGCAACCGGAAAAAAGTATTCCAATAGCAGTCAGAAATGTTACTTGGCGTATTATTGCACTATATATTATTCCAATATCATTATTGATTGCGATTTTTCCTTGGAATGAAGCAACTTTATCGGAAAGTGTGTTTGCGGCAGCACTTAACTCCTATGGTTTTGGTTGGGCAGGGGATTTATTTGCCTTTGTTGTACTAACGGCGGCAATATCTTGTTCTAATTCAGGGTTATATGGTAGTGGTAGAGCTTTGCATGCTTTATCAAAAGAAAATATGGCACCAAAATGGTTAGGACGACTAAATAAAAATGGAATGCCACAAAATTCGATTATTACTTCAGTTTTGGGCTGTTGGTTGATTATTGCAATTTATACCTTGGATTCTAGTAATATGGCATACACCTATTTATTAGCTGTATCAGGATTTACCGGAGCAATGGCTTGGATTTCGATATGTTGGAGTCAATATAATTTCCGCAAGCAAATTATTAAAGATGGACTAGAAGATACATTAAAATATAAGACTCCGTTTTTTCCTTACATCACTTTATTTGGGATTTGGGTTCAAGTTTTTTGTTTAGTGGTTTTAGCATTTACGGATGATTTAAGATCGGCTCTTTATGCCGGTGTACCAATGTTGTTTATACCAATGATTTTGTATAAATATCGTCATAAGTTGAGTATTGCAAAAAATGAACAATTAACCGAACAATTTGCAGAAGATTAATAAAAAGGCAATCGTCAGTAAGAACAGGACGATTGCCTTTTTATCTAAAGTTTTGCTTGAAGTTATAAAAGATGGTAAACTATAAAGAAAAAATGGTTAACGATAGAGGGGTATTAATATGAAAACAAGACAAATGATTTTAATAGCATTATTTGCAGCATTAACTGGTATTGGAGCTTTTATAAAAATTCCAACACCATTAGTGCCATATACCTTACAATATTTGTTTTGTGCATATGCGGGTATATTTTTAGGAAGTAAAGATGGTCTTTACTCACAACTGCTTTATATTACCATTGGATTGGTTGGTTTTCCGATTTTTGCTAGTGGCGGTGGACCGGCGTATGTTTTACAACCGACGTTTGGCTATCTAATGGGTTTTGCAGCAGGAGCTTATGTTATTGGATTGTTAATTAAAAAATTAAAAAACATGTCCTTTATTAAAGTATATTCCATAATAACAATTGGTTTAATGATGGTATATTTATTGGGTGTAAGTTATATGTATTTGATTGTGAACTTTTATCTTAATAAGCAAATGGATATTATGAAAGCAATAGCGGTAGGTTTTACTCCTTATATTGTCTTTGATTTAGGGCTAAACATCCTAATAACTATTACAGCACTAAGGGTAGTGCCAATTTTACGTAGAGCGGGTTATTTAAAATAAGATAATAGTCTGTAGCGATATTATTGTGCTACAGACTATTATTTTTTAAAAAAAATTTAAAAGCATGTTGACATGATAAAATAGCATTGCTATAATAATGAAAGTCGCTAGGAGATACGGCACAAGTTGCTAAATCAAAAGACAATAAAAATAAAAAAACTTGTTGACAACATCAACAAAACCTAGTAAAATAAATATCCGTAGCGGTGCTTAAAGCGTCGCAGCAAAAACACAAAGCTGTTCTTTGAAAACTAAACAATGTAGAGAAATTAATGCCAGATGTGCGGTGCTTAAATAGCACACATAAGGTGCGGAAATAGCTCAGTGGTAGAGCATCGCCTTGCCAAGGCGAGGGTCGCGAGTTCGAATCTCGTTTTCCGCTCCAAACATAATTCTAAGTTATAATTATAAAGAGCCTATTAGGTTCTCTAATAAAATTTATTGGAGAGTTTGATCCTGGCTCAGGACGAACGCTGGCGGCGTGCCTAACACATGCAAGTCGAACGGAGTGTTTATTTATAAACACTTA
>JAGPMH010000064.1 GCA_018052945.1 Negativicutes bacterium
CGGTTTTGTGATTAAACCGGGTGAAAGAGTACTAATCGTTGAAGACATTGTAACAACCGGAGGATCAATTAAGGAAGTTTTAGATGTAGTGCTTGAGCAAGGTGGAATTCCGGTTGGTATTGGGATGTTAGTTGATCGTAGTGGCGGAAAAGCTAGCTTTGGTGAAGTTCCTTATAAAGCTTTGTTAAACTTGGATGTAACTACCTATGACCCTAGCAATTGTCCGCTATGTAAAGAAAATATTCCGATGACTAAACGTGGTAGTCGTAAGTTATAAAAACTAGTGTTTCCTGTAAGAGGGGAACACTTTTGTTTTTTAAAGATAAAAGTACTAATGATATAGTATTTAAAAGGAATTAAAACAATTTTAACCAGAAAAAATCTTGTCATAAATACATAAATATGCTAAAATAATTACTATCGTAAGAAATGCGGAAATAGCTCAGTGGTAGAGCATCGCCTTGCCAAGGCGAGGGTCGCGAGTTCGAATCTCGTTTTCCGCTCCATAGGGGTATAGCTCAATTGGTAGAGTAGCGGTCTCCAAAACCGTTGGTTGTGGGTTCAAGTCCTACTGCCCCTGCCAGAAAAAAATTAACCACCGATTAACGGTGGTTTTTAATTTTATCCGGCGATATTATTTTATAAAACACTAGAAAATACCAGGATATAAAGTTATAATGATTAAATTAAAACGGTAAAGATAGTGGTAGTGTAAAGATAATTTTCAATAGGAGGATTGTTATGTATAGTTTTAAAAATGATTATAGTGAATCTGTGCATCATAATATCTTAACGGCAATTAGTGCTTTGGGATTAAAACAAAATGATGGCTATGGTATGGATGATTATTGTGCGGTAGCTAAAGAAATGATTTTAACGGCAATTGATTCTAAAGACGCGGAAATTCATTTTTTACCTGGTGGTACAATTACCAATTTAACATTGATTGCTCATATTTTAAGGCCATATCAAGCCGTTATTTCGGCGAATACTGCACATATTAATATTCATGAAACTGGAGCAATTGAAGCTAGTGGACATAAAATTCTAGATATTATAACACCGGATGGTAAGTTAACGCCGGAATTAATAAAACCGATATTGGAACAACATGAAAATGAACACTGGGTACAACCTAAAATGGTGTTTATCTCTAACCCTACTGAAATTGGCACTATTTATTCCAAACAAGAAATAGAAAATCTTTATACATATTGTCAAGAACAAGGCTTATTGCTATATTTAGACGGTGCAAGATTGGCGATGGGCCTTACAGCACAAGATAGTGATTTGAAATTGACAGATTTACCGAAGTTAGTGGATGCATTTTATATAGGTGGCACAAAAGTAGGGGCGTTGTTTGGAGAAGCCTTGGTTTTAATCAATGACAAGCTGAAAGCTGATTTTCGCTTTACTATGAAACAACGTGGTTCAATTATGGCTAAAGGATGGTTGTTAGGCATACAGTTTAAAGAGCTTTTTACGGATAATTTATATTTAAAATTGGGCGACCATACCAATAAGATGGCAGCTTTATTACAAGAAATAATAGCCGAACAAGGTTTTTCTTTTTTAGTAAAACCGCAATCTAATCAGCTTTTTCCGATTTTGCCAAACTGGTTAATTGCTGAAATATCCAAGCATTATCTTATCTCTACCTGGAGTAAAATTGATGCTGACAATACCTGTGTGCGTTTTTGCACGTCATGGGCAACTAAAAAAGAAGAGATATTAGAATTTAAAGAGTTTTTAAAGCAGGCAGTAACTAATACTAAGCCATAAGAGCCTGCTATAACTCTTTAAATTATTATTAAAATATAGTAAAATAATAATATCTTATGTTAAATAAGGAGTGGGTATTAATGAAGGTTTTATTACATTTAGCGGATGGCTTTGAAGAAATAGAGGCCTTAAGCACTTTGGACATTTTAAGAAGAGCTGATATTGATACCACTACAGTATCAATTATGGGCAGAATTGAAGTGAAAAGTTCTAGAGGCGTAATAATTCAAGCTGATAAAATTTTTTCAGACATTAATTATCAAGAGTTTGATATGATTATTTTACCGGGCGGTCCGGGAACAACGTTGCTAGATCAACATGAAGAATTAAAGAGTCATTTGAAAAATTATGATGCTGAGGGTAAATGGATTGCTGCGCTTTGTGCTGCGCCAAGCGTGCTGGGAAAACTTAATTTATTAAATGGTAAGAACGCTGTTTGTTATCCTGGTTATGAAAATGATTTGCTAGGAGCTAAAGTTTCTTTAAATGAAAAAGTAGTTGTGGACGGGAATATTATTACATCACGTGGGCCTGGGACTTCTTTTGACTTTGCCTTTAAAATTGTAGAAGTTTTAAAGGGTAGTGTCTTGGTTGATGAATTGAAAGTAAAAATGCTAATGAGTTAATAATTGAATATTGACTTTAATATAGAGAAAAGACGTTTGAGCAAATTATTGCTAAACGTCTTTTTCTTATAATAGTCCGGTTAAATGTTGAATTATCAAAGAAACAATTGCTACAGCAAACCAGCAACATAATCCAAGGAAAATTGGTCTGATACCATTTTGTAGTAAATGTTTGATATTGGTGTTTAAACCAATGGCAACCATAGACAGTGTGATTGAAAATTTTCCAAGATTAGTTAATGTAGCTAGGATGTAATGCGGTAAAATATTTGTGGTACAGATAATTGAAGCTACAACAAACCAAAGAATAAACCAAGGAAAAATTTTTCTAACATTGTAGCTTGTTTCTTCTTTATTAATTCTAGTAGCGAAAAATGCTAAAAAGACGGTAATAGGAATAATCATTAAGGCTCTAGTCAACTTTACGATAGTGGCATAATCACCGGCCGGTTGACTATAAGAGTAGGCTGCAGCGACTACCGAAGAGGTATCGTTAATAGCAGTTCCGGCCCACATGCCAAAGCCAGTATCGCTTAGATTTAAAAAATGTCCTAAAGCAGGGAAAATAAAAACAGCGAGGATATTAAAGAGGAAGATGGTGGAGATGGAAAAAGCTACTTCTTTATCCTTAGCTTTTATTACCGGAGCAGTGGCAGCGATTGCTGAACCGCCACAGATTGCTGTTCCGACACCGATTAAAGTAGTGGTATTATGATCTAACTTCAATAATTTACCCATAAAATAAGCTGTCGTAAAAGCGGCGGTTAAAGTAGAAAGTATTATCAATAAGGATGCTTGACCTACCGCTAAGACCGTAAATAAATTCATTTCAAAACCTAATAAAATGATGGCATATTGCAAAACCTGTTTACCGGTAAATTTTATTCCTTCATCTAGGGTATGTGGTCTTTTCCAAAAAGCGATAATCATGCCCAATAAAATACCAAAGACCGGTCCGCCAATTAACGGAAATGTTTTTCCTAAATACCAAGCCGGTACGGCCAGTAGTAGTGAAAAAAGACACCCTTTCCATAAATGTTTAATGTTTATCATAAACTCAACTCCTTTATTAAGTATAGTTTACTGATTTAATATATATATGTAAAATAATATTATTATATCATAATGATAATTAGATACTTATATGAGAGGTGAATGATATGACTTTGCGACATTTAAATATTTTTATTGGGGTGTGTGAGCTATTAAATATGACGAAAACGGCGGAAAAGCTAAATATGACACAACCGGCGGTCAGCCAAGCAGTTGCAGAACTTGAAGATTTTTATAGCGTAAAACTATTTGAACGATTAGGAAAAAAGATTTATTTAACTTCAGCTGGAGAAAAACTGCTTAATTACGCGATACATGCAGTTAATTTTAGCAAAGAGATGCAGGAGAAAATGAAAGAATTTAGTAGTTCTTTCTCGGTGAGAATTGGAGCAAGTATTACTGTCGGTAGCTGTGTGTTAATACCATTGTTGCAAGAATTAAATAAGCGCTATAGTGATAATAGAGTTTTTTCAATGGTTGATAATACAACAAAGTTGGAAAAAATGTTGCTGGAAGATAAAATTGACATTGCACTTGTTGAAGGTATTGTTAAATCAGAGTATTTGACAATAAAAGAATTTATGGAAGATGAATTAGTTTTAGTTGTAGCGGCGCAACATATGTTTGCTAAGCTGGATTATGTAGATAAAGAAATGCTAGCGCAGGAAAAATTTTTCTTGAGAGAACAAGGTAGTGGAACTAGAGATTTATTTGAAAAGGTTATGGCGGAAAATGAAGCCTCATGGACTTTAGCCGGTGAGTTTAATAATAGTGAGGCTATCAAACAAGCCGTTTATAAAGGGCTAGGTGTTACTGTGATTTCAAGGCGGGCTGTTTGTAAAGAACTAAAAGAAGGGTTATTAAAAATAGTTGATATTTCACAATTTGATTTTAAACGAAAATTTAAGATTGTGTATCATAAAAATAAATTTTTATCGGAAGCATTGCAAGAAATAATTTTAATAGCAGAAAAAATAGAAAAATTAAAATTATAAAAGGTTTTTTTCTCTAAGAAGAAGAATTATAATTAGTTTAGAGGAAAAAGAAAGTATCAAAGGGTGGTAATTAGATGACAGTGTTAGAAACTGCCATGAAAAAAGCTTCAAACGGTGAGCGGATAAACTTTGATGAAGCGATGGCACTTTATTTAGAAGGTGAAATTTTAGATTTAGCACAATTTGCCCGAAACTTAAAAGAACAAAAGAGCGGAAAAGAAGTTTATTTTAATGTTAATAGACATGTTAACTTAACTAATATTTGTGGGTCTGGGTGTCCTTTATGTGCCTTTGCTTGTAAAGATGGTGCTGCTAATGCCTTTGTTTTAGAAAAAGATGATGTTGTAACAGCTATTAGGGAAACAGCACAAAAAACACCTGATTTAACGGAAATTCATATGGTGAGTGCATTACACCCGACCAAAGATTTTCAGTATTATTTAGACATTGTACGTGCTGTGAAAAATGAATTGCCACAGGTTCATTTAAAAGCGTTTACGCCGGTGGAAATAGTTCATTTCAGTAAGATTGCACAGTGTAGCGTCAAAGAAGTGTTAGAACAGCTCAAAGCTGCGGGACTCGATTCACTTCCTGGTGGTGGTGCTGAAATCTTGGATGATGAGATTCGTCAAAAGATTTGCCCGAACAAAGCTACTACTAGAGAATGGATTGAGACCATTAAAACGGCACATAAGCTTGGAATTCCAACCAATGCCACTATTTTATATGGACATATTGAAACAATAGCGCAAAGATTACAGCATTTATTTACATTAAGGGACATTCAAGATGAAACCGGTGGGTTTCAAGCTTTTGTCGCCTTTCCCTTTCATCCAGCCAATACGGGCTTTAGTGATTTGAAGCGAGGCGGTTCTTATGAAGATTTAAAATTTATTGCGATTGCACGCTTGATTTTAGATAATATAGATCATATTAAAGCCTTTTGGATGATGTTAACAATGCCAATTGCGCAGCTTTCTTTAGCGTTTGGGGTAGATGATTTAGATGGAACAGTTGAAGAAGAAAAAATAATACATGCTGCCGGAGCTAAAACTAAGAAAAATATCACTAAAGCAGAAATAATCAATATTATTGCTGAAACCGGCTATATTCCGATTGAACGTGACACTTTTTACCAAGCAATACAACGTAAGGAGGACTAATGATGCCAAAAATTTCTTTAGGGCATATTAATTTTGTCAATTGTCTTCCTCTAACCTTTGCGATAGAAACTACCAATATGAGAAGTGAATTTAATATTGAGTCAGCAGTGCCAGCAATATTAAATTCGAAAATAATAAATGGAGAATTGGATATTACTCCGGTTTCTTCCATAATATATGCACTAAATAATGATAAACTTAAAATATTACCAAATGTCTCAATCAGTGCTGATGGTGCAGTGCAAAGTATTTTATTAGTTTCTAAAAAGCCGATAACTGAGCTTGATAATAAAAAAATAAATCTAACAGCCAAATCTGCGACCTCACATTGTTTATTAAAAATAGTTTTAAAAGAAGCTTATTCTTTAAATTGTAACTATGAGATAATCAATGTTGATATGAATAATATCATTTCTAATGAGGCCGAAGCGACATTATTAATTGGTGATGATGCTTTATTTTCCTATCATAATCGGCAGGCAGATTTGTTTTATTATGATATTGGAGCAGAGTGGAAAGTCTTGACAGGATTGCCGATG
This sequence comes from Negativicutes bacterium, assembly GCA_018052945.1. Taxonomy (NCBI): domain Bacteria; kingdom Bacillati; phylum Bacillota; class Negativicutes; species Negativicutes bacterium. Next base: position 6,159 of record JAGPMH010000064.1, read on the forward strand.
GTCTATGCAGTGTGGGTTGTTAATAATGAAGCTAGTTGGATAAAGC
>JAGPMH010000065.1 GCA_018052945.1 Negativicutes bacterium
GTTGGTTCATCTATCGATGAACCCGCACATCTGGCATTAATTTCTCTACATTGTTTAGTTTTCAAAGAACACCCGCTGTTTGTGACAGCTCATTTATATTAACACAACCATCAGGTCGTTGTCAATAACTTTTTTATTTTGTTTGGTCGTTTTTAGTAAAACTATCGACGACTTATTTATTTTACCATCATTAAAGAATAGTTGTCAACGCTTTATCACTAATTATTTTTAATTATTTTTATAGCAAATTATATAAAAACATAATAACTACCCCAGGAATACCTAAAACTGCTGTAATAATAGCCACCAATGGCGTTATTTCAATATTAAAGTTCCAATTAGCTCCAATATAATTAATAAACAACAGCAATGCACCACCAAATAATGAGTTGGTAATAAATTTATAGAAAAACTTAACCGGCATAACTAATAACTTGGCAATTAACAACACCGCTACTACTCCAACAATATAAGAAGCACTGGCACCAAAGCTTGGTAACAATGAATTAACAAATGACATCTTTATTATACACCTCTTCCAAATAATGGTGCAATATTTTTTTATATTGCACCATTAAAAACTTATATTTCTCTTCTATTTTCTAACGCTTTTGACAATGTAACCTCGTCGGCATACTCCAAATCTCCACCAATCGGCAATCCATGGGCAATGCGAGTTACCTTGACACCAATCGGCTTTAATAGTTTTGCAATATACATTGCGGTAGCTTCACCTTCAACATTAGGATTAGTTGCCATGATAATCTCATTAACCTTACCTGAGTATAATCTAGTTAACAATTCTTTTATCTTGATATCATCAGGACCTCTACCATCTAATGGTGATAAATAACCATGTAAAACATGATATAACCCTTTAAATTCCCTCATTCGTTCCATTGCCGCAACATCACGAGGCTCTTCAACCACACAAATAACACTATCGTCACGCAACTCTGATGAACAAATTTTGCAAGGATTAGTATCAGTTAAATTAAAACAGATATTACAGTACGTAATTTTGTTTTTCGCTTCCACTATTGCTTCGGCTAATGCCACTGCTTTTTGTTTGTCCATCTCTAAAATATGATAAGCCAATCTGCTTGCAGTTTTACCACCGATCCCAGGCAACGAACGCAAATTTTCAACTAGCTTTGCTAAGGGTGCTATATGTTTCATTCACTAAAACATTCCCGGTGGCAAATTTAACCCACCCGTTAGTTTGCCCATTTCTTGACTCATCATTGCATCAACTTTTTTAATCGCTTCATTAACAGCCGAAGTAATTAAGTCTTCTAACATTTCTACATCTTCCGGATCAACTGCACTCGGTTCTATTTTCAATGAAACTATTTGCTTTTCACCATTTATTACAACTTTAACTGCGCCACCACCGGTCGAAGCTTCGATAGTACGTTTTTTTAATTCTTCTTGCATTTTAGCCATATCTGCCTGCAATTTTTGAACTTTCTTCATCATTCCAGCCATATTTCCCATATTTCCTAACATTAATTATTCCTCCTCAACCTAAAATACTATAAATTACTATATATCAATCCATCTAATTTTTCAAACTCTTTTTCCTCTTATCACTGCTTTATAATATTGTCACCAAACATTTTTATTGCAGCTTTAAGGGTAGGATGATCTTCGTTGATTGTTTCAGGTTTAGCCACATTAATAACTTCTTCCTTTTTTAAAGCCATCTCACCAACTAATACGCATTTAATTCTAATATTTTTACCACATTTTTTTTGTATAATTCCTTCAATAATATCTCGATAATCGTCTTTTTCTGTTCGTTCTTTTAAAAAAGGTGTTGAAAATTCAATTACTGCTAAATCATTTTCCAGGGCAATTAAATTCCCTTGTTTCACACAAGCCATAATAGACATCTTGCCTTCTTTAGCCAAATCTCTCAACAACTCTTCCCAAAGATCTGTTGCCGCTAAATTGTTTACGCTTAAATTTACCGGTGGCATTGGTTTAATCGTTACAGCTTCCAAAACAACTTCACTATTATCAACTTTATGGTCATTCGCACTAACTACTGCCGAAGTTTCAACTACCACTGGTTCAACCCTTGGCACTACCACCTTAACTGCGACACTTTCAGCACTTTTAATATTGCCGTTCTTTAAATTTTCCTCTAGCATTTCTATTCTCTGCAATAGTGCGGTTTGATTTTGTTGCAGATTAACATTACATAAAGTTACCAACAAAACCTCTAATGTGATCCGTGGTTGTGGTGAAAATCTCAGCTCATTGATAACGCTATGAATGCTTTTGATATACTCAACCAGCTCATCATAAGAAAAACATCGACTATGTTTCTTTAAAACCTCATTACTCTCACTACTACTAAAATTTTGCGCCGAACCTTCAACTTGATATAGCATTATCTCTCTGAAATATTGCGCTAATTCAATCAGGATTTGTTTAATATCCTTACCTTTACTTAGAATATCATTTAGCAACACTAAACTTTCTTTAGTATTTTTTTGTGCCAAAGCTTCTACTAGCGCCCAAATCCATTCTCTACCGATTAAACCTAATATTTCTCGCACCGCATCAACTGTTATTACTTCGGCAAAGGTGCTACACTGATCTAAAATACTTAAAGCATCTCTCATTCCACCATCAGCATGAGTTGCAATTATTCTTAAGACCTCTGGTTCAACCTGAATCTTCATATTTTCTGCAACATATTGTAATCTAGCAAAAATCTCAGCATCAGTAATTTTACGAAAATCATATCTTTGACACCGCGAATGGATTGTTGCCGGAATCTTATGAGCCTCGGTGGTCGCTAAAATAAAAACGACATGACTAGGAGGTTCTTCTAGGGTTTTTAATAAAGCATTAAAAGCCTCAGTGGTCAGCATATGTACTTCATCAATAATGTAAATTTTAAACTTACCATCTACCGGCGAAAATTTCACACTCTCACGCAAATCTCGAATTTCATCAATGCCCCGATTAGAAGCAGCATCTATTTCAAAAACATCCATTGAAGTTCCATCATTTATTTTTAAGCAATTTTCACAATGATTGCATGGTACCGGGCTAGGACCTTCAACACAATTTAACGCTTTTGCCAAGATTTTAGCAGTACTTGTTTTGCCAGTCCCCCGAGGACCCGAGAACAAATAAGCATGTGCAATTTTACCGCTTTTAATAGCATTAGCCAAGGTCTTACTAATATGATCTTGTCCGATCAAGCTATCAAACTCTTGCGGTCGCCACTGGCGATATAATGCAATATAGCTCATCATCATCACCTCTTCTAAGTTAAATCTATGCAAAAAAAGCAACCTCATCAGGTTGCTATATCTTAATCTATAACTTTAAAGCCCGACCACGGCCTCCAAGCACCCTTGCGGCACATAGAGGTTATCACTTACCGTTGCTTCCTTCCGGACCTGGCGGGGTTCATGAGCCTCCATTGCGCAAGACTCAAAGACCGTGGTACGACTTTAAAATCAATTTATAAATTTATTATGGCGGAGAGAGAGGGATTCGAACCCTCGGTACCGTTTCCAATACACACGCTTTCCAGGCGTGCTCCTTCAACCGCTCGGACATCTCTCCAATGTCAACTGTGACCTTAAGTATATTATCATTTAAATATCATTATGTCAATGTAAAAAAAAGTAAAGAGCGTGATAATTCACGCTCTTTTTCAACTTATTTCTTCTGCGCCAACCGCTACTTGAATCACTCCGAAAGTAGTATCAATATTAATCAACCAATGCTTCTCGCTTTTAACATCAATCGCCGTATAAGTCTCTTGTGGTTGTAAATCTATTTCAATCCCACGATCTGATAAATTAACAGCAAACAAGCCATTAGCAACATTTAAAAATTCAGCCACACTATCTAACGCCAGCTCATCGACAGTGGTAATATCCTCACCACTATAACGTCTTGCCATTTCAATTAACACTTCATCACTCAAAAACATAGCAGTATATAGGGACACATCACCAACTAAAGTCTGCTTTACCATCCAAGTGTTCTTGCTGCCATCTTGTTTTTGCGGTGTTATTAAATGATTTGTATCTAAAAATCTCACTACAGCTCTTAAAAATAATTCCACATATTCAAAATATACTTCTTTTGCTTCACCAATTTGTGCAAAGTTTATATCAGCATAGCTACCAATAGTCTCTTTAATCGCTAAGTGGTTATCATCTTTATAATTATTTAAAGCTTCTTCCAGTTGTTCTAAGGTAATATAATCTTTATCAATCGCCGCTTGACCAAAATTAAGATTTTCGCTATCTTGTGTATTTAACAAGTCTGTTAATTGCTCCACCGTTAAGTAGCCGGCATCAATCGCAACTTCACCAAACTTTTTATCAACCGAACATTGTAATTGATGCACACGCTTAACTTCTTCCGCTGTCATCAATCCTTTGTTTATTGCTAAAATACCAACTTTTACTCTGGATTTTTTTTCATCCTCTAGTAAATCTTTTACTTGTTCCACTGTTAAGTAATTATTATTTAATAGGTATTGTGCAAAATATTGACTAAGCATTACATTACCTCTTTTCTGATAGTATCAAGTGCCTTCGCAATTTGTTCGCCGGTATAAGGCTTTTGGATAAAATCCATCGCCCCCAACTTTAAGGCTTCCATTAATTTATTAGAGGTCCCTGCCGACGATAGCATAATAATCTTCGCAGTTTTATCAATTTCTTTAATACACTTAACAGCATCAATACCATTTTTATTTGGCATTACAATATCCATAAAAATCCCATCAGGTTTTTCATTTTTAAAAACTTCTACCGCTTCATCACCATCTTTTGCTTCATGTACTTGGCAGCCTAATTTTTCCAATTCTTCTCTTAGTTTCTTTCTTAATAATAGAGAATCATCACTAATTAAAATCTTCATTGCGTCTTTCAAAAGTTTCTCCTCCTCATGGAACATTAATAAAATTATTGCTCGTATTTTAACATAGGTTAATTATACCATATTTACTTAGAAATAATAACTATATTAACCAATTAAAAACATATTTTTGTAGGTTTCTTCCGATAAGGCTTTCGAGTAAAAAAAGCCTTGACCATAGTCACATTTTAATCCTTGTAATATTTCTATTTGCTCAGCTGTTTCAATACCTTCACAGACAATCTTTATTCCTAAATTTTTAGCAATATTTATAATTGTTTCTAGCAAAAATACACCATTTTTCTCTTTAATATTATTTAAAAAAGTCTTATCAATTTTCATAATATCAATTGGAATCTTTTGAATAATACTTAGCGATGAATAGCCTATGCCAAAATCGTCCAGAATGATTTTTATTCCCAAATTTCTTAAATCATTCAAAATACCTTGTGCACTTTCAACATCATATCCAACAATATCTTCTCTGATTTCAATCCCAATCATTTCAGGCCTAATACTATATTGTTTTAATTTTTCTTTTAAAAATAAAATAAATTCTTTATTATATAGTGACCTTCGACCAAATTTAATCGAAACCCTTTTTTGCAAACAACCTTCTTCCCGCCATTTAGCAAGATCACTACAAACTTTTGCTAAAATCCACTTATCAAGTTCGATATTCATTTTTAATTTTTCAGCTAAATTAACAAAGACCTTAGTTTCAATCCGCCCTTTTAGCGGATGATACCATCTGACAAAACTTTCTGCACTAATAATTTTCTCAGTATATAAATCAAATTCCGGCTGATAATATAGCTCCAATTCATCATTAGCAATTGCTTTTTGCAGTTCTTTCGCCAGCCATACTTCATTTTTTATACTTTCCGCTAAGCTTTCATCATAAACAGCATACAGCGATCTTTTCGAATATTTAATACTCTTTCTGGCAATATTTGCTTTTGTAATAATATTTTCTATTTTTTCTTTATTATCTTCTAAAAAGTAAAGACCAACCGCTAAATTTAAATCAAATTTGCTTTTATATTTTTCTTCCATATTATTCATAAACAACTTAACTTTCGCAACTACCGCTACCACATCTTCATAAAAAATAAGCAAAGTAAATTCATCCACTGAACTCTTACTAATAATCGCATTTGTTTTAAAAACATTTTTTAATTCTTGCGCCAAGTCATTTAA
>JAGPMH010000066.1 GCA_018052945.1 Negativicutes bacterium
TCAAATGAGGTAGTCATTTGACACTATTTTCTTGACTAGCTATAATTGGTTTATTAGGATTGAGGGGAAAATTAACAATATTAATGGAGGATTTAGTATGCTTGATATAAAATTTGTAAGGGATAATACTGAGCTTGTGCAACAAGCATTAATCAATAGAGGCACTAATCTAGATTTAAATGAATTTTTGGAATTAGAAAAAAAGCGTCGCGCAGTATTAGCGGAAGTAGAAGCATTAAAAAGTAAACGTAATACTGTATCACAACAAATCAGCGTTATGAAAAAGAATAAAGAAAATGCCGATGATTTGATTGTGGAAATGAGAAGTGTTGGTGATGATATTGCAAAGCTTGATGTTGAAGTTAAAGAAATTGAAACTGCGTTAGCGGAAATTGTGATGAATATTCCGAATGTACCGAGTGCAGAGGTTCCGGTAGGGAAAAATGAAGATGATAATGTGGAAATAAGAACCTGGGGTAATATACCGGCGTTTTCTTTTGCGCCAAAACCACACTGGGAAATCGGTGAAAGCTTAGGAATTTTGGATTTTGAACGCGGAGCGAAGGTTACCGGTACTAGATTCACTTTTTATAAGGGCTTAGGAGCCAGATTAGAACGAGCTTTGATTAGTTTTATGCTGGATTTACATACGGAAGAACATGGCTATACTGAAATTATTCCACCGTATATTGCCAATAAAGATAGTATGACCGGTACCGGACAATTGCCGAAATTTGCGGAAGATATGTTTAAATTGGAAGGCCTTGATTATTATTTAATCCCAACCGCTGAAGTTCCGGTTACGAATTATCATCGTGGTGAAATTTTAGAAGCGCAAGAATTACCATTATGTTATACTGCGCATAGTGCCTGCTTTAGAGCCGAAGCCGGTGCGGCTGGTCGCGATACCAGAGGGTTAATTAGACAACATCAATTTAACAAAGTGGAATTAGTGAAATATTCACTACCGGAAAATTCTTATGAAGAGTTAGAAAAACTTACCAATAATGCCGAAAAAGTTTTGCAACTATTAAATTTACCATATCGTGTTATTTTATTATGTTCGGGAGATATGGGCTTTTCTTCAGCGAAAACGTATGATATTGAGGTTTGGTTACCTAGTTTTGAAAAATATCGTGAAATTTCTTCTTGTTCTAATTTTGAAGATTTTCAAGCGCGCCGTGCTAATATCAAATTCCGTCGTGAAGCTAAGGCGAAACCGGAGTTTGTACATACGTTAAATGGTTCCGGATTGGCTATTGGCAGAACTGTAGCTGCGATTTTGGAAAATTATCAACAAGAAGATGGTTCAGTCATTGTTCCGCAAGTTTTGGTTAAATATATGGGTGCTGATATTATAAAATAAGATTAGTGAAGTGGTTGTATTTAGTAATAATTGATTTTATTGACAATGTTTTTTGTTAATGTTATCATACACTGATAAAAAAATACTTAATAGTCTTGTTGGCAGCATTGGTAATGTTAACCGGTCAAGTTGCTTTGGCAGCCGCGCAGGTTGATAGTCTACAGACTGTAGAGATAATTGCTGATGATAATGTGAATATTTTTGACTATTCTTTTTTTGATAGTGCATCTGAAGGTAAATTAATTTTTACAGATTTAAAAAATACTTATGGTGGCGGTGCATCAATGTCAGTTGATATTAATACTGATACCGGTGCTGATAAAATCATTATTGAGGTTAGTGGGGCTTATCATGGTGATAATAAAGATGTTCACACTTTGAGCGTCTCTTTAGGCAGTAATCATAAAGGCTTGATGAATGTTAATATAAAAAATGCTACGCCGGTAGTTCTTAACATTTATAATGGTAAATTAACCATAGCGGCAGCCGGCAGTAAAAGAGTGGTTAATAATGTTACATCTTTTGCCGGTACGCTCACTACTCAATCCATCAGCGGTACTTTAAATGTGTACAATGCTACGGAAACTGTTGATGCTGGAAGCTCAATTAAAACAAAAAATGTTAATACAGATGATATTGGAAAAATAATTTCAATTTTCAAATAATAGCAAGAGCCGGATTGTTGAGCAATCCGGCTTTAATTTTTTGAAGAGGTGATTTTTTTGTTTAATATTAATTTAAGTAAACATATTATAAACAAATTAATAATATGTTTAGCGCTTTTTCTGAGCTATAACTTTAATCTTGTTAATGCTCAGGATGGAAAAATCAGTATTGAAGATGCCCGTGTTATTTTAAATAAAATAGGTTATCAAATTGCTGAAAATAACAGTGGTATGGAGCTGGAAAATGGTATTAATAAGTTTAAAAGACTCCACGGTATTTATAGTGACAACAATATTATTGATTCTGATACGGTAACCGCGCTACAAAAAGCTGAACAGGAGAAATTTGTATTGGTTTATTTGGTGGAAAATTCCACTGAAGTTCAAAAAATGGTTAATGAACATTTTGATAGTGATTTAGTTTTTTATGTGGATGCTTTTCCTCAGGAGGATAGTGTAAATCACTATAATAAAAATTTTTATCATATATATTTAGGAATCAGAACTTTAAATCATGATAATGTTATAAGAAAATTTTATATTGATCGTGAGATAACGAAAATTTTTGTTGATGACAATAATGGTAGCTGTATCCCTTTGGATTTATGGCATACTGACAATTCTTATCAATATAATGATTGGTATTGTGTACCATATAATAGGGTTGGTCCGATAAAAAGTAATATGAATATTCAGGATTTGAATAATTTATTTGGGAATGATAATCTTAAAAAATCTCAAATTTATGGTGCTGAAGGAATTGGGGTATATGATGTTACAATAATTTATCCTGACACTGATAAAGAATTGATAATATATTGGAAAGATAATAAATACGGTGAAAAACCTGAATCAGTTACAGTAAAGCAAAAAAACAGTCCTTGGAAACTTATTTATGATATAGGAATTGGCAGTAATCTTGATGCTGTGTCAACAACAAATAAAGCATCGATAGATATTAATGGTTTTGGTTGGGATTATGGTGGGTATGTGAATGATTGGCATAATGGTGTTTTAAGTAAGTATAAAGGCTTTGTAGTAAGATTCGGCTATAATGGTGAAATTCCACAAGAGTTATATGGTGATAAAAAACTTAAATTTGGTGAATTAGGCGATAAAGAAAATATTGTGATTAGTGATTTTTCAGTTAGTTTAAGCAGATAATTAATAATATGGGGATGAGGATATGGAAAGTTATATTGAAAAAGGAACGAAAAAGTATTGGCGTGCTGTCTGCGCTATGTTCAGTGGCAGTATTGCTGTTTTTGGAGGAGAGTATTGTTTACAACCGATTCTTCCATCTTTATCGAGAACTTTTAATATAACACCGATTGAAACCAGTTTGGCAATGTCTTTTGGAACTGTAGGTATGGCAATTACAATGATTGTTATTGCTGTAGTTTCGCAAAAATTGCCACGAAAAAAGAGTATGGCAGGAGCCTTAATAGCTTCAGCAATATTGGTTATTGCGATGTCTATGACTAATAATTTTTGGTTATTATTGTTATTTAGGTTTGTCCAAGGCTGTTTTTTAGCCTTTTTTCCAACCTTGATTATTTCATACATTAATGATGAGTTTAGTAAGGGTATTATAGGTTTGGTTGTGGGCATTTATATTAGCGGAACGGCTATTGGCGGGTTGGTAGGAAGGATTGGTACAAGCTTTTTAACTGATTGGCTGTCGTGGCGTAGTGGTGTTGGAATAATGGGGCTTTGTTATCTATTATTAGGTTTTATTTTCTATATCGGTTTACCTACCGAAACGACAAAATTGAGTGGAAGCAAAATTGATAAAAAAATTTTTATTAACTTTAAAAATAGCTTAACTAATAAAAAATTGTTAGCTGTAAATTTTGTAGCATTTTCAATCTTGGGAGCATTTGTAGCTGTATTTAATTATATTACTTATGATTTGATTGCTCCGCCCTATAATTTGAGTCAAAGCTTAGTATCATGTTTGTTTGTCTTATATTTATTAGGTAGCATTAGTTCTACAGCAATGGGAGCATTGGCGGATAAAATCGGTAATTATAAAGCTGTAATCTGGTCTTTAATAATAATGATTTGTGGTAGCTTTATTACTACAGGAGTTTATCTATGGGTTAAAATACTTGGCTTGGGAATTTTTACGATGGGGTTTTTTGCCAGTCATGCGACGGCGTGTGGTTGGCTTGGTAAAATTGCAACCGGCGATAAGGCTAAAGCCGTAGCAATGTATATGCTGTTTTATTATTTAGGAGCGACGGTTCTTGGCACTGTTGCCGGTTATTTTTTATTGCAGTGGGGTTGGTTTGGTTTAATAGTATTTATTAATCTTATTTTATTTAGTGCAATGATTAAAATTATGATTACCTTTAAAGGTTTTGAGTTAGAATAAATTAATTTAACAATACTTATCAACAGGTTTATCCACAAAACACCTGTTTCTGTGGATAAACCTGTTGATTTCTTGGATTAAAGTCCCGTTTTAGTAAAAAATGCAGGTAAAAAGAATCAAATGGAGAATAAATATAGAAATTAAATAAAAAGAGGGAGTTGATTGTTAATAATGAGTTTGCAAAAAAAGGTGATTATTGCTTTTATAACATTAGTAGCCTGTATTTGTGGGGCGATTGGGACGATGACAGTGTTTAATGTTCGCGATAATTTTGCTGTAGCATTAAATGAAAAAGCAATGGGCGATATTAATATGTCATTAGCGTTAATTGATAGTAAATATCCCGGCGAATGGAGCTTGAAAGATGGGGTATTATTTAAGGGAAATATTCAACTTAACAATAATTTTGAATTGGTAGATAATTTAGCAAAATTAAATAATAATCATGTAACAATTTTTGCTGGTGATACGAGAATTGCGACAACGGTAGTGGTTGAAGGAAAAAGAGCGGTCGGGACAAAGGCTGCCGGCAATGTAGTGGAAACAGTGTTACAGCAAGGTGAAATATACAAAGGGATTGCTAATGTTGTCGGGGTTAATTATCAGGCGGTCTATAGTCCACTGAAAAATGCTAATGGTGACAAAATTGGGATGCTGTATATGGGGATTTCCAAAGAGTTTGCTGATAATTTAGAAAGAACTTTTATCATTTACTTAATCTTAGCGATTATACTTAGCTTAGTTATTGGTTCAGTGTTGGCGTGGTGCTTAAGTGGGAAAGTTTTAACACCAATCGTTACAATGGCTAATGCTGTTGACAAAATTGCTAAGGGTGATTTGCGGATTGATAAGATTTATTATAATCGTCAAGATGAAATTGGTACTTTAGCCAATGGGATCAATAGTATGGTCAAAGCATTAAAAGACTTGGTAGGACAGATTAATTTGTCAGCGCAAGAAGTTTCGCTATCGGGGGAAACTATTACTACCAGTGTTAATGAGTCGGCAGAGGCTGGTGAACAAACTGCCACTTCGATTATGCATATTGCTAGTTCTGCTAATAGTCAAGTTGAGTTAATGGATAAGATGACTGAAAATGTTAATAATATGCTAAGTGATATTAGGGTAATTGAGCAAAGTAGTGTAAATGTTAATAATATTGCTGAAGAAACCGTTAAAACTACGCAAGATGGACAAAATAATATTAATCAAGCATTGAACCAAATGAAAAATATTGAACAAGGAGCTAATGCGGTAGAAGGAGCAATTAATAATTTAGCTAATGGCTCCAAAGAAATTAGTGAAATTGTAACCTTGATTAGAGGGATTGCCGGACAAACTAATTTATTAGCACTTAATGCGGCGATTGAGGCAGCTCGGGCCGGTCAAATGGGACGAGGGTTTGCGGTAGTAGCGGACGAGGTTAGAAAGTTAGCAGAAGAATCAAATCAGGCGACGCATCGGATCAGTGAGTTAATCAATCATAACGAGCAAGATATGAATGCGGTCATTACGGTATCGAAACAAAACGTTCAAGGGGTAGTCCAAGGGATGAATGTGGTACAAACTGCCGGCACTAGTTTTGGTGAAATTGCGCAAGAGGTTAAAGTTCTAATCGAGGAAATTAAGAATATTGGAATGTTAATTAA
>JAGPMH010000067.1 GCA_018052945.1 Negativicutes bacterium
ACAGTACCTTATCCAGTGCGACGCTTAGTCGGAGGCTATATGATATCAGTCAAAATAAATATAAATTAATTTACATTGCTCCGGAGCGTTTGAGTACAGAGGTATTTAAGAATCTTTTTGCTAGCTTGGAAATTAGCATGATTGCTGTCGATGAAGCCCATTGTTTATCACAGTGGGGGCACGATTTTCGACCAAGTTATCAAGCTATTTATCCTTTTATATCCTCTTTGCCAAATCAACCTTTAATCGGAGCTTTTACAGCAACTGCCACCGTGGAAGTTAAAGCTGATATTATTAAATTATTAGGACTATACCATCCGCAAATTTTTGTTACTGGCTTTGATCGACCGAACTTACATTTTTCTGTGCTGAAAGGTGAAAATAAACAAGCTTACATTTTAGATTATTTAAAACGGCAGCCTAACAAATCCGGGATTATTTATGCTGCAACCCGCAAAGAGGTAGATTCTTTGTATAAATTATTGAGTGAGAAAGGCTTTAATGTTGGTCGTTATCATGCCGGCTTAAATGATAGTGAAAGAACGATAATCCAAGAAGATTTTATTTACGATAATACTGCTGTTATCGTTGCGACTAATGCTTTTGGAATGGGTATTGATAAATCAAATGTTCGTTATGTAATTCATTATAATATGCCTAAAAATATGGAGGCTTATTATCAAGAAGCCGGGCGGAGTGGTCGTGATGGTGAGGATGGCGAATGTATTTTATTATTCAGTTCCCAAGATATTATGTTGCAAAAATTTTTAATTGATAAATCTACGGAAAATCCTGAACGAAAAAGCAATGAACTAAACAAATTACAAGCGATGGTGGATTATTGTCATACGCCTAATTGCCTAAGAGCATATATTCTCAATTACTTTGGTGACCATAGTAATATTTCTTGTCAAAATTGTAGTAACTGCCAAGATAATAGCGAAGTATCTGATGTTACTATTGATGCGCAAAAAGTATTTTCTTGTGTTTATCGCCTTAAAGAACGTTTTGGCGTTAATATGATTGCGGATGTTTTGAAGGGATCTAAAAACAAGAAGGTCTTACAGTTTGGCTTTGATCAATTACCAACTTATGGTTTATTTAAAACTAAAACTGTTAACGAAATTAAAAATTTTATTAATATTTTAACTGCCACGCAATATCTAAGCTTAGCAGAAGGTGAATTTCCGATTGTCAAACTAACGCCGGAAGCTTATGCTGTTATGAAAAATGAAGCGAAGGTTTTACAAAAAACAGCAAAAGTTGTGCCGGAAATTAAAGTTGAAAATAGTCTTTTTGATGAGCTAAGAGCCTTACGTAAAGAAATTGCTACTAACGAAAAAATTCCGCCATATATGGTTTTTTCTGATGCAACATTACAAGAGATGGCTAGCAAGAGACCAACAGATGAATTAGCATTAAGCAAAGTAAAAGGTGTCGGTGAAGTAAAATTAAAAAAATACAGCACAGCCTTTTTAAAAATACTAAATATTTAATGTGATGTTATTTGAACAATGGGGTAACCGTTTTAATTAAGATAATTAAAAGAATTTTAACACGAAGTACTCAAAGAAGTCACTAAGTTCACTAAGAGGGGGACTTAGCGACTTCTTGAAATATGGCTAAAAATAGTTTAGCAACTTTCAAACTATCGTTTAACTATTGTCCTTGGTGAATTATTTGTGACCTTTGTGCTAAAATCTTTCCTAACAATATACTAAAAAGCCCGCTAAGGGCTTTTTTTAGTACCTTAGTGGGCTTTTCAGGTGATTAAAATTTTTATTGTGTTAATTTTTTCTTGGTATTACCAAAACACGGAATTTTAATTAATAGATAGCGACTTACTAAGTATGTAAAGGTGACGCCGATAGCCATGGCAATAATATATTTTAAAAATACATTAATTTCCAAAGGGCGTACTAACCAGTTACTGCAAAGAATTGGTAATTGATGGAGATAATAAATAGCATAAGAAGAAATTGATAATGAATACCAAAAATTATTTGTAAGATTAAATTTAGCTTTAAATAATGATATTAGACCGAAGATTGCACTTAGGCAAAAGAACGAATGTAATAAGGCTCTAATAATCTTATAATTTTCCGGTGATAAACCTAAGGTTGGAACGATAAAGACATTGGTTAAATGTGCAAGGCCAAACAAAAGGAATAATGGTAACCAAATTTTCATGCTTGGAGAGTAGCCGATAGAAAACCATTGTTTATAATGAGCGTAAACCCCTACTGCAAAATATATTAAATATAGTGGAACTCTGGTTGGCTGAAATACTACTAGCCACAGCGGATGTAACCAAACACCGTCGGCATAGACTAGATTGACAGCCCAATAGCCCAAACCGCCTAGTAAGCCAATCATAAGAAAAAATAAGAACGAAGGTGCATTGGTATTAGGAGATACTTCCCCAATTTTAGGATTAATCTTATGAGCTATAACTAATAAAACATATAGTAAGACTAAAAAACCTAAATACCAGTAATGCGCATGTTGGTAATACGGTCCCCAAAATAAAGTTTTATAAAACTCTGTAAAACTTATCGGAACATAACGACTAGCAGGTGTTAAAAAGGCAATAATTGGTGCAATCAGCATTGAACCGAAAATCCAGGGAGCAATGATTACTTTAAACTTATCATTCCAAAAGTCGCTAGCGGTACGTTTAACCAGAGATTTGATGCCGAAATAACCGGAGATAAAGAACATAATTGGCATAATGAAATTATCGGCAAACACAACAAATAGGTCAAAAAATAAATTTTTCTGATGATCTACTACATACCACCATTCCGGTGCATAAACCATATAGGCAAGAGCACCGTGAAAGACAACCATTAGCATAATAATAAAAGAACGCAGGTTGTCCAAAAAATACATTCGTGAGTTAGACATAAAAAATCAACCTTTCTAAAAATAATAAATATAGAACTGTAGCAATCATAACAACTGCTTTATGTTTTTTATATAATGCAATTTTCATGCCAAAATTATAATTTAGTAAAAAGCCCAATACCATAAGACTTTTCACTCAATTATATCATTGGTTGAAGCTATTTATCGGTAAAATTTATCATAGAGTGGGGAATTTTTCCCCGCTCTATGATAAAAATGCTCAGTATTTTCTTGAATTTTTAGTTGCAACATACTGAAAGATTAGCATTTGTCATATTATTTATTTTGCGTTATAGTTAGGGCAGGAATGTTTAATAACGTTTGCTAAAAACTAAACAATAGGAGTAAAACGATGTTAAAGAAAAAAATCATAATTCTACTTATGGCGATGCTAACTTCAACTAGTGTTTTACAAGCTCAAACTTTGGATTTAGATACGGCTGTTGAAATGGCGCTTAATAATAATTTAAGTATTAAAATTGCCCAAAAGGATAAAGAAAAAGCGGAAATGGGCTTAAAAGGAACTAAGGCGGTATTGGATCCGACTGTAACTGTTAGTAGTAGTGCTTCAATCAGTGAAACAGATGATAAGGGTTCTAGTAGAAGTAATAAAAACAGTATCGCTTTAAGTATGCCACTTTATTCGGCTGGTAAAAATGAATTGAAAATTTCTAAAGCTAAAGACGATATTGTAAGTATGGATTTGGCACTATATCGTACGCGACAAAATATTAAATATGATACTACCACGGCATATTACAACGTGTTAGAGGCCCAAAAAATTGTAGCGGTTGATCAAGAAAGTGTTAATAATTATAAAGAACATCTTAACAATGTACAAAATCTTTATAATGCCGGAGCGATAGCTAAAGCTGATTTGTTGCGTAGTGAAGTTGAACTTGTTAATGCAGAACAAACATTAATAAAAGCTGAAAACTCTTATGAAATAACAGTAGCTAAACTACGAAATATTATTAAAAATAGTAGTACTGATAAACTTGAATTAACAGATGAGCTATTGCTGTCTGAGTTTACTCAGGACTTAGCAACTTGTAAAATTATTGCAAAAGAAAAAAGACCGGAAATAAACAAATTGAAAATAGCAATTACCCAAAGTGAAAAGGATATTAAAATAGCCAAAGCTGATAAAAATCCGGCCCTAAACTTATCAGTTGGCACTAATTGGGACAAAGCCTTTTTGCCGAGCCGTGATAATAATTCTTGGAATGCTGGGGTCAGTGCCAGCTGGAATGTTTTTGATAGTAATATTACCAGTGCTAAAATAGCACAAGCTGAAATAAGTGTTGAACAAGCTAAACTTGAATTAGAAAAAAAGAGTGATGAGATTGACTTAGAAGTTACAGAAGCTTATTTAAATCTACAAGAAGCGCAAAAAAGATTTAAGGCGACTGGACTAGCGATAAAGAAAGCGAAAGAAGATTTTTTCATTGCTAAGGAAAAATATAAAGTAGGCGAAGGACTTTTACTAGATGTTATTGATTCACAACTAGCCTTATCGACGGCACAACAAAATAATATTCAAGCACAATACGACTATGTTAAGTATAAGGCCCAATTAGAAAATGCTATGGGAGTTGAGGTAGTTTAACAATGAAAATAAAGAATAATACATATAAAATACTCGGCATTATCTTGTTATTAATATTAGTTGGCGGAGGTTATTACTATTTTGCCGGTAGTAAAACGACGGAAGTTCAGCAACAAACAGTTTCGGCGCGCATCGGTAAGGCTTTGGCAACAGTTTCGGCAACAGGAACGATTAAGCCGGTAAATTCCGTTGAAATCAGCTCTAAAATTACTGCTTTAATTAAAGAAGTTAAGGTGAAAGAAAATGAAATTGTTAAAGCGGGGCAGACGTTGGTGATTTTAGAAGATAAAGAGTTAAGTACAAAGCTTGATCAAGCTCGTTACAAGGTTAATAGCACTAAAACAAAATATGAACGGATAAAAAAACTATATACTATTGGGGCAAAATCTGACCAGGAGTTAGAAGATGCAGAATTAGATTATAATACAGCAGTTTCGAGTTATGAGGGCGTAATGTCTAATGTCGAAGATACTATTATTATTTCTCCGCAAGACGGGGTGGTCATTGGAGAGCCTCTTACTGCAGGAACTTTAGTGGCGCAAGGTGTTAATAACCCAAAAGTTATTATGAAAATTGCGGACTTATCAAAGAAACAAATTACAGCCAAAGTGGATGAAACAGATATTGGCAAAGTACAAGTTGGACAAAAAGCAACTTTTACAGTAGATGCTTATGCTAACAAAACTTTTGAAGCAATTGTTAGCAATATTTCGCAAACTGATATTAATGATAGTTGGTCCAAAGACTCTACGTCTTCAAGCTCGGCTAATGCTGGTGTTATTTACTATAATGTCACATTAGATGTTGATGATATTGAAGGTTTGTTGAAGCCGGCAATGACAGCGCGACTTAATATCAATGTTGGTGAACGTGATAATGTTATTTTAATACCACTAGCAGCGTTGAAAACTAACAATGAAGGGCAATATGTAATATTACAAAAAGAAAATGGCATAACTGAAAATGTTAAAGTTGAAGTTGGGCTATATAGTGGTGAAGAAGTTGAGATTAAGAGTGGCTTAAATGAAGGCGATAAATTGGTGGTTTCATATATTAAGCAACAAGAAAAAAGTAGTCAACAAACTCCAAAACCGAGGATTTAAAAAATGAGGATAATGATATGACGGTAAAACTAGCTAATATCAGTAAAGTATATAAAATGGGCGATAATGAAGTAATAGCGTTAAATGGTGTTGATTTAGATATTGCAGAAGGTGAGTTTGTTGCGATTATGGGACCGTCAGGTTCAGGCAAGTCTACCTTGATGAATATTTTGGGGTGCTTGGACACTCCGACCACCGGTTCGTACTTACTTGATAATGAAGAAGTTGCCAACTTGTCAGAAGATGTC
>JAGPMH010000068.1 GCA_018052945.1 Negativicutes bacterium
AAGCAATAGTTTAAAGGTTGTATAAGATTTGTTAAAAAATTGTTATAATCTATCTTCTCCTATTGTTTCACCACATTACACTATATTTCAACCATTATTCCACCATCGTTATCATGGTATTCCCCATCCCGTCCTAACATCCTGTAAAAAATGCTTGATTTTTTTGCGTTAATCTATAATAATAATAAAGATAAAAAAACCTGTTATTGCTAGCAGGTTTTTTATCAGTTTAGTCTAAATAAATATAGGTTATTTATTTAGATAGTGTTATAATGAAATTTGGTAAAGTTAAAATTTATAAGTAAGGTGGATTAAATGGACATTAAAGACATTAAAAAATTAAAATTATATGGGTTTAACAACCTAACCAAATCATTAAGTTTTAATATGTATGATATATGTTATGCCAGAACTCCGGAACATCGCCAGGCATATATTGAATATATTGATGAAGAATACAATGCAGAACGCCTTACGAATATTTTAACTGAAGTAGCAAATATTATTGGCGCCAATATTTTAAATATTGCCAAACAAGATTATGAGCCACAAGGTGCCAGCGTAACTATGCTTATTTCTGAAGAACCGGTGGAACCGACTTCAGAAACAGTAGTAGCACATTTAGATAAAAGTCATATAACAGTACATACTTACCCAGAAAGTCATCCTGATAAAGGGATCAGTACGTTCCGGGCCGATATAGATGTTTCAACTTGTGGGCATATCTCACCACTAAAAGCTTTAAATTATTTATTAAAAAGCTTTTGTTCTGATATTGCTATTGTGGATTACCGAGTGAGAGGTTTTACTAGAGATGTTAATGGTCGCAAATGTTTTATTGACCATAAAATAAATTCAATTCAAAATTATATTGATCCGAAAATTCGTGAACAATATCAAATGATTGATGTTAATGTTTATCAAGAACATATTTTTCATACAAAAATGTTATTAAAAGAGTTTGATTTAGATAATTATTTGTTTGGAACGCCGAAAAATGAGTTGTTAATCGGTGAGAAGCGTAAAGCAAAACAACGCTTGAAAAAAGAAATGACTGAAATTTTCTACGGTCGTAATATTCCTAAAGTAAAAGTATAGTTTGCCTTAAGCAAATTATGAAGGAGGCTGAACATGGAGCAAGTTAAACGTATTTACGTTGAAAAAAAATCAGGATTTGATATTCCTGCTCAAGCGCTATTAGGTGATTTAGTAGAAAGTTTAGGTCTTGAAAAATTAACCAATGTTAGATTGATTAATCGTTATGATATTCAAGGAATTAATGAGGCTGAATATGCACAAGCTCGTAATATTGTGTTTTCTGAGCCTAATGTTGATATAGTTTATGATGAAATATTACCGCTAGCTGAAACCGATAATGTTTTTGCAATTGAATATTTACCGGGACAATATGATCAAACCGCTGACTCAGCGGCACAATGCGTGCAGTTATTAACGCAAAAAGAGCGTCCGGTGATCTTAAGTGCCAAGGTAATAGTGCTAGAGGGTGATTTAACTGCTGCCGAAGTACAAGCGGTAAAAGAATATTGTATCAATGCGGTAGAAAGCCGTGAAGCTGACCTGGACAAACCACAAACTTTATCATTAGAAAATATAGTGCCAGCTGCTGTTAAAGTTTTAGAGGGTTTTAATGAAAAAGATGAAACCGCATTAGCTGAATTTATGAATGAATTAGGATTGGCAATGAGTTTTGAAGATTTGAAATTCTGCCAAGCTTACTTTCGCGACAATGAAAAACGTCAACCAACGATTACAGAAATAAAATTGATTGATACTTATTGGTCCGATCATTGTCGTCATACTACTTTTCTAACAGAGTTGGAAGCTGTTGAAATTGGCGAAGGTTATTTTGCAGCGCCGATTGTAAAAGCTTATGAAGACTATAAAAAAGCCAGAGCTGAAGTTTATGGTGATAAAAAGCGCGATATTTGTTTGATGGATATTGCGGTTATTGGTATGAAACAATTACGCAAAATGGGTAAACTGACTGATCTTGATGAGTCGGAGGAAATTAATGCCTGTAGTATTGTTGTAAATGCCGATATTGATGGTGTAAACGAAGAATGGCTGGTTATGTTTAAAAATGAAACGCATAATCATCCGACTGAAATAGAACCGTTTGGTGGAGCGGCAACTTGTTTAGGTGGTGCCATTCGTGACCCATTATCTGGTCGCTCTTATGTTTATCAAGCGATGAGGGTAACAGGCAGTGCTGATCCAAGAGGGGCAATCAAAGATACGATTCCTGGCAAATTACCACAAAAGAAAATAACTGTTGGGGCAGCCGCTGGTTATAGTTCTTATGGTAATCAAATTGGTTTGGCCACCGGTCAAGTTGCGGAAGTATATCATGAAGATTATGTTGCAAAACGTATGGAAATCGGTGCCGTTATTGCGGCAGCACCTAAATGCAATGTAGTTAGAGAAGTGCCTAAAGCCGGTGATGTAGTGATATTAGTAGGTGGTCGTACCGGTCGTGATGGTTGCGGTGGTGCTACCGGATCTTCAAAAGAACACACTGAAGAATCATTATTTTCTTGCGGTGCAGAAGTGCAAAAAGGTAATCCGCCGACTGAACGAAAAATTCAAAGATTATTCAGAAATAAAAATGTTAGCACAATGATCAAACGTTGTAATGACTTTGGGGCCGGTGGTGTTTCCGTAGCAATCGGTGAACTTACTGACGCGCTAGAAATAAATTTAGATGCAGTACCAAAAAAATATGATGGTTTAGATGGTACGGAACTGGCAATTTCTGAATCACAAGAGCGGATGGTAGTAGTAGTTGAAGCTGATAATGCTCAAGCTTTTATTGACTATGCTAGTGCGGAAAACTTGGAAGCGGTGATTGTTGCCGAAGTAAAAGACGATAATCGTTTAAAAATGAATTGGCGTAATCAACAAATTGTTAACCTTAGTCGTGAGTTTTTAAATACTAATGGTGTTAAACAAACGGTAAGCGTTAAAGTTGAATTGCCGAACCAAGACGAAAATTACTTTAAGCAAAGTTTTGTTAATGCTGCTGATTTAAAACAAGCTTGGTTAGATAATTTAGGTAGTTTAAATGTTTGCAGTCAAAAAGGGTTAGTAGAACGCTTTGACAGCACTATTGGTGCAGGAACTGTGTTAATGCCTTTTGGTGGTAAATATCAAGCGACACCAAGTGAAGGGATGGTTGCAAAATTACCATTGCTACAAGGTGACACTGATACTGCTACTGCAATGACTTATGGCTTTAATCCATATTTATCAAAATGGAGTCCATTCCATGGCGCGTTATATGCGATAGTGGAAGCGGTTTCAAAGATTGTGGCAGTTGGCGGTAAATATGATAGTATTCGTTTAACCTTACAAGAGTACTTTGAAAAATTGGGTACCGATGAAGTTAAATGGGGTAAACCGTTTAGTGCGTTATTAGGGGCATTAAAAGCACAACAAGAATTTGGTATTCCAGCCATTGGCGGTAAAGACAGTATGTCGGGAACTTTTAAAGATATTAATGTTCCACCATCATTAATTGCCTTTGCGGTTGATGTTGTTAGTGCGAAAAATACTATTTCAGCTGAATTTAAACAAGCCGGTAACAAAGTAATAGCAGTTCCGGCGGTTATTGATAAATTTGACTTACCTGATTTTGCAGTACTGCGTGATAATTTTGCTAAGGTTAGTGCCTTAATTAAAACAGGGAAAGTGCTAGCGGCTTCCAGTGTAAGAACCGGTGGTATTGCAGCGGTAATCAGTAAAATGAGTTTTGGTAACCAAATTGGTTTTAGCTTTGCTGAAGCTGTAACTGCGGATCACTTTAAGCCTGATTACGGGACATTGGTATTAGAAGTTAATGCTGATGTTAGTGCGGAACTTGCTGGTACTGGTTATTATGAATTAGGTTCAACGATTGATAATAAGACTATTATTGCAAATAATTTTGAAGTTTCCTTAACAGAAGCACAGGCTGCTTTTGAGAATACTTTAGAAAAAATATTCCCAACTAAAACGAAAGTTGACAATAATGAAATTCCAACTGTGGCATATAATAAAGGTAATGTAATAAAAGCTCAAGCTAATTATGCTAAGCCAAGAATTTTCATTCCTGTGTTCCCAGGGACAAACTGTGAATACGATACGGCTAAAGCGTTTGAATTAGCAGGCGGTACAGCCGAGACTTTGGTTATTAGAAACTTAACAGCAACCGCGGTAGAGGAATCTGTTCAGGCTATTGTTAAAGGCATTGAGCAAGCGCAAATTTTAATGTTGCCAGGTGGCTTTAGTGCCGGCGATGAACCTGATGGTTCTGGTAAGTTTATTGCAGCGATGTTTAGAAATCCACGCATTAAAGAAGCTGTTCAAAGATTATTACAACAGCGTGATGGTTTGATGTTGGGTATTTGTAATGGTTTCCAAGCGCTAATTAAACTGGGCTTGGTGCCATATGGTGAAATTACCGATATTAAGGCTGACAGTCCAACGTTAACTCATAATAAAATTGACCGCCATATTTCTTGCATGGTACAAACGAAAGTAGTATCAAACTTGTCACCATGGTTTAATAATGTTAAAGTTGGCGATGTGCATTCTATTGCAATGTCACATGGTGAAGGGCGTTTTGTTGCTGATGAGAAAATGTTAGAGCAATTAATGGCTAATGGTCAAATTGCGACGCAATATGTTGATCATAACGGTCAAGCTAGTCTTAATATTCCGTTTAATCCTAATGGTTCAACTTGGGGCATTGAAGGAATTACCAGCCCGGATGGTAGAGTATTAGGCAAGATGGGACATTCAGAGCGTATTGGCACAAATGTTGCAAAAAATATTGTTGGTGCTAAAGACCAACAAATCTTTGCAGCCGGTGTTAATTATTATAAATAAAAACACCGTAAAAGATTGTAATAATTATTATTTTGTACTATATTATGTAGAAGATACTGATAAAAAAATAAGGCTACGCACTGGTACAGTGCGTAGTTTTCTTTATTGAATGATAGTGGGAAATATTGAACAATGGTGAAACAATAGTGAAAAGGTAGTTAATCAATAGTTCAACCATTGCCACCAAATAGTGTAAATTTGAGATTTTCATGTTATTTGTCACTCTGAGATAAGGCACTAAACCTTAAAGATTTTTGGTGATGTACAAGATGACTAAAATCGAAACACCGCACATTTAAATTACAATCATTCCCCAGCCTTTACACTAATGTTTCACGATTGCTAAACCATAGTTAAACTATATTTAGTCAATCATTATTCTTAAAAGATGGAGGTGTTTATTATTAATTTTCAAGAAATAACTAAAGCTGATAAAGAACTATTTGATAGTTTTTTTAAAAATCATTATTATGAAAATTCGCATTTTAATTTTACTAATTACTTTA
>JAGPMH010000069.1 GCA_018052945.1 Negativicutes bacterium
CATCAAAATGATATTTATGAACAAATGCAAAAGCCTTATGCTGTGTTAGTAAATGATTTTGCGGAAATGCCTAGTATTTCAATTGATTATGCTATTGCAGAAAAAAGTGATGCTGTGGTGACGGTACCACTAGATTGTTATTGGAATGATATTGGTTCGTGGGATGCAATTTATGATGTATATGATAAAGATGATAAGGGTAATGCCGTAAAAGGTGATTGCATTACTATTGATTGCAATAATTCATTGCTTTTAGGTCGCGATAGACTAATTGCCGGGATTGGTCTAGAAGATGTTTTGGTAGTAGAAACTGATGATGTAATTGTGGTTGCTAAAAAAGGTGAATCACAAAAAGTTAAGAATTTAGTTGATGAGCTAAAAGCTCGTAATCGCAAAGAAGCCAGTGAACATACTACGATGTATCGACCGTGGGGTAGTTATACTGTATTGGGTGAAGGGCAAGGTTACAAGATGAAGAAGATTTCTGTCAGTCCTAAACAAAGACTGAGCTTACAGCTTCATTATCATCGTAGTGAGCACTGGATTGTTACTCAAGGTACAGCTAAGGTTACAATTGGTGAAACCGAGATGATTGTCCAAGAAAACGAAAGTGTATTTGTACCAATTGCTACCAAGCATAGATTAGAAAATCCGGGACTTATCCCCTTGGAGATTATTGAAGTGCAAAACGGCAGTTATTTAGAAGAAGATGATATTGTCAGATTCGACGATGAATACGGCCGGCAGTAGGAGAAAGATAGGGGAACGATAGTTGAAGGTTGTGAAACAATCGTTTAACGATGGAGGACGAAAAGATTTAACCACAAAGAGCACGAAGAAAGCCCCTAGTGGGCATTAACGATAGTTCGAACAATTGTTTAACGATGATTGAACAGTAGTGTAATGTAGTTAAACAATAGATTAACGATGGTTTAACAATTGATTCACCATAGTTAATCTATCGTTCTTCGATTGTTATTAATAATATGGCGGATTTTCGAAAGAGGAATTTAGTATTTTTGGAAGAATATATGATATTATATATTCTTTCTTTTTTTGTTAAGCAAAGTTTTTGAACAATAGTAAAAAAGTAGTAAAACGATAGTGTAACGGTTGCTTAACGATTGAAATGGACATTTCACATGTTCTTGTCATCTTAAGAAAAGTCTAATTATATTGCTCAGAAAATATATTATTAGATTTTTTTAACATTATGATTATAACTTGCTACTGTTTAACAATTGTTTGACTATTGTTCACCAAGTGTTCAACTACCGTTCAACCCAGGTTCAATATTTTTGAGGAGATGAAGTTTTGATGGAATTAAAAAGAGATGCTTTTAAGGCTTATGATATTAGAGGTAAATATCCGGAAGAAGTTAATGAGGAGATGGCTTATCGTATTGGCAGAACTTTTGTCGAGTTATTTGGCGCTAAAAAAGTTGCGGTTGGTAATGATATTCGCTTATCCGGTAAAGATATTAAAAATGCGCTTATTTTCGGCTTAACAGAAATGGGCTGTGATGTTGTTGATATTGGAATGTGCGGTACTGAACAAATTTATTTTGCGACAGCACATTTAGAGTTGGATGGTGGTATTATGATTACCGCTAGCCATAATCCGAAAGAATATAATGGTATGAAATTAGTGCGTCAAGAATCACGTCCGATTAGCAGTGACACCGGGTTAAAAGATATTGAAGAACGTGTAATTAATGGTGTGTTTGAAAAGGTTCAAGATAAACCTATTGGTAAAATTCAAAATATTGATATTTTGGATGATTACATCAAACATTTATTAACTTATGTTGATGTTTCGGCGTTAAAGCCGTTAAAAATAGTTGTTAATGCCGGTAATGGAGCAGCCGGTCATGTTATTGATGCATTAGAAAAACATTTACCGTTTGAGTTTATTAAATTAAATCATAATCCGGATGGAACATTCCCGAATGGGGTGCCGAATCCGATTTTAAATGAAAATCGTGAGGCGACAGCTAGCTTTGTACGTCAACTAGGAGCGGACTTAGGGGTTGCTTGGGATGGTGACTTTGATCGTTGCTTCTTGTTTGATGATAAGGGTGAATTTATTGAAGGCTATTACATTGTAGGGTTTTTAGCAATGGCTTTTTTAAGTAAAAATCCTCAAGCTAAAATTATTTATGATCCACGGTTAACTTGGAATACTATTGAGTTGGTAGAAGCAGCCGGTGGAACTCCGGTTATGTGCAAAAGTGGACATGCGTTTATCAAAGAAAAAATGCGTAATGAAGATGCGGTATATGGTGGCGAGATGTCAGCACATCATTACTTCAAAGACTTCTCCTACTGCGATAGTGGGATGATTCCATGGTTATTAATTGTAGAAATAATTAGTAAAGCTGGTAAAGGGCTATCGGAATTAATGGCGGAACGTATTGCTAAATTCCCGATTAGTGGTGAAATCAACAGTACTGTTAAAGATGCCAAAGCCGTGATAGCGGCGATTGAAGCAAAGTATGCTGATAGTGCAATAAATATTGATAAAACCGATGGATTGAGTTTGGAATATGATAATTGGCGGTTCAATGTTAGAATGTCTAATACCGAGCCGGTGCTACGCTTAAATGTTGAAGCTAAAGGCGACGGTGACTTGATGAAGGCAAAAACTGCAGAGCTATTAGCGTTAATAAAGGCATAAAGACTAAATTACAGTATTGTAAATAGATTTAAGATAATAGGATATAAGGTGAAGTAATGAAAAAAGTAAGAAAAGCAATAATTCCGGCTGCGGGACTGGGGACAAGATTTTTACCGGCGACCAAAGCTCAACCCAAAGAAATGTTGCCGATTGTTGATAAACCAGCAATCCAGTATATTATTGAAGAGGCGATTGCTTCTGGAATTGAAGAAATTTTAATTATTACTGGGCGTAATAAGCGCTCCATTGAGGATCATTTTGATAAATCGGTAGAGCTTGAAAATCAATTAAAAGAACAAGGTAAATATGACTTGTTGGGGTTAATTGAGGAAATATCACAAGTTGATATTCATTATATTAGACAAAAAGAAGCCAAAGGGCTAGGACATGCGGTTTTATGTGCGAAACAGTTTGTTGGCAATGAGCCGTTTGCGGTAATGCTAGGTGATGATATTGTTGATGCCGAGGTACCATGTTTAAGACAATTAATTGATGTGTATGATGACTGTCAAGGAACGGTATTAGGAGTTCAAGAAGTTGCTAAGGATAAGGTTTCAAGCTATGGTATTGTAAATCCTAAAAAGGTGAAAGAAAATATTTGGCAAGCGGTGGATTTGATTGAAAAACCTAGTGTAGAAGAAGCACCTTCACAACTAGCGGTACTCGGTCGGTATATTTTAGAACCGGAAATTTTTGCTTTATTAGAAAAAACTGAACCAGGTCGTGGTAATGAAATTCAGTTAACTGATGCTATTTGTAAATTAGCCCATGAAAAACCGGTTTATGCTTATAATTTCAGCGGACGTCGTTATGATATTGGTGATAAGCAAGGGTACTTGGAAGCTACGGTGGAATATGCTTTGAAAAGACCGGAAATTCGTGATAAGTTTTTAAATTATTTGGCTAAAACGGTAGGGCCGTTATTAAATAAATAACTTTGCTAGAATAGTAGAAAAAAGTTAGCAGTATATTTTTAGGATTCAAAACTATACAGATGGAGCGTGCAAAATGGCAGATAATAAAAATTGTTTAACTTTAGCTTCAGGATTTGCGTTTGATTATAAAAATATATATGGTGTAGGAAAGATCACAAATGAAGATTTCTTTGCCTTGGCTGATGAAATTGGTGATGCGCATAATGCCGTTTGCAAGATTAGAACAACCGGTGAAGCCAAGATGCATTTATCAAAAGATGGAGCACCAGAATTAGTTTTATTTCCGCAACTACCTTATGTTAAGGAAGGTAATCTTAATAATCCTAAATCGATACAGCGGTTAAAAGAGTTTGGGGAGAGTTTAAAATATAATGTTGAGATTGCTATTTCCTTTGGTATTGGTGGCTCATATTTAGGCAACAAGGTCTTATTTGATGTGCACTGCGGTGAATTCTGGAATGCTAAAAGTCAAGAAGAGCGTTGTGGTTATCCAGAATTTTATTTTAGTGGCAATAATATCGATCCTCGCCGAACCGGTGAATTGATAAATTATGTTTTGGGTAAAGCGAAACAAAAATATTTACAAAGCAATGAACAAACTAAGATTGCTTTGATTGTTATTTCAAAGTCAGGCTCGACGATTGATACGATGTCTAATTTTATGGTTGCTTATGAAAAGTTCCGTAAGTCTGAATATATTATGTTAGAGGTTGTCGCTGTTACTGACCCGGCTGAAGGTGCTAATGAAACGCTCTTGAAAAAATTAGCCAAAGAAGAAAAATGGCAGACTTTTAGTGTGCCTGATGGTGTTGGTGGCAGATTTAGCATTTTTAGTGAGGTGGGCTTAGTTACAGCTGCTTGTATCGGTTTTGATATTGATGAATTTTTAGCAGGGGCAAAAAATATGGACCAGGCTTGTCAAACGGCGGACTTTTATCAAAATCCAGCGTTGTTAAATGCTACGTTGAAATATCTAGCGGCTAAAAAGTTTGATCGTAATATTGAAGTGCTGATGCCTTATGCAGATAATTTGAAGTCAACTTCAGAGTGGTATGTGCAGTTATTAGCGGAATCACTAGGCAAAAGAGTTAATCGAAGTGGTAGTTCTGTTTATTATGGTAGAACTCCGATTGTGGCAGTTGGGACCACTGATATGCATGCACAAACTCAACAACATCAAGATGGAGCCAAAGATAAGGTCGTTCAGTTTATAAAAATTGCAGAGTGGGATAATGACTTAATCATACCTGATGTTTTTCCGAAGGTTAGCAAGTTAAGTGATATTTCCACTATAAAAATGAGTGCAGCACTAGAAGTAGCCTTAAATGCTAATGCTTTGGCATTAATTAGTGATAACAGATTTAATGCGACTTTGATTTTACCGAAACTAAATGCCTTTCATTTAGGGGAACTGTTATACTTTTTAGCATTGTCAGTAGCTTATGAAGGTGAACTTGCAAATGTTAACGCTTATGATCAACCCGGTGTGGAAGCGTATAAAAGAATTATGTCTCCTAATTTAAAACGGATTAAGGAACAAGTGTAGAACGGCAGGATAACAATAGTAGAACAGTGGTTAAACGATGGTTAAACGATGGTTAAACGATGGTTAAACAATAGTTAAACAATAGTTAAACTACTGCTCCACTATTGTTCAAATACTATGG
>JAGPMH010000070.1 GCA_018052945.1 Negativicutes bacterium
GAGCTTTATCAATGGCACATCGCGGTAAAAATACCGGTGGTAGCCAGTTTTTCATTGTATTAGAAGCACAACCACATTTAGATGGTGTTCATACTGTATTTGGTCAAGTTGTTGAAGGTATTGATTTGATTGATAAAATTCAACAAGGCGATTTAATGCAAAATGTAACAATAGTAGAAGAGTAAAACATAAAAATCCGGTAGCATAACGCTACCGGATTTTTTATTTTGATTTCATAGTATAAAAGTCAGGCTCATCTTCTTTTATATTTTTACGATAGTCTTGTCCAACAAATTTATTCATACGTTCTTCTGCTTCAGAATGAATTTTTTTCATATCAGCATCAGTTAAATTTTCATGTTGTTTAATTTCTTCCAGCAGCTTTTTATCCTCGGTTGTTTTAGGGGTATTATCAGCAGTGGTAGCACTTGTTTTGGCCGTACCGCAACCGGTAAGAGTAGTGATAAGCAGTACACTGAATATTAATAATAATAGCTTTCTCAAAAAATCACCTCACTTCTTGGGTTTTTTAGTAAACAATGTAATTATTTTATAAAAAATAGACTAAAAAGTCAATATTTTGTGAATTTTAAAATATATTAAAAAATAAGCAGAAGATTCTATTAAATATAATATTCAATAGAATCTTCTGCTTGTTCTTTAAATTCCCAGATAATATGGTCTCTGATTTTAAGAAAATCGTAACTATTATGACATTTTCGATACTCAAATAAATAGGAATTATCATTTTAAATTTTATCTAGTGCTGAACTTAAGTCTGCTATTAAGTCCGCTATATTTTCGGTTCCGATAGATAAACGAATTTGTCCAGGCGTAACACCGGCTTGTAATTGTTGCTCTGGTGACAATTGTTGATGCGTTGTTGATGCCGGATGAATTACCAATGATTTTGAATCAGCCACATTTGCTAGATTTGAAAATAAGGTTAAGTTATCAATAAGCTGACGGGCCGGAATTTCGCCCCCTTTAACACTGAAGGTGAAAATTGAACCAACACCTTTAGGAAAATATTTTTTTGCTAAAGGATAATAAGTGCTGGTTTTTAAATTTGGATAGTTTATACTTTCCACTTTAGGGTGATTTTCTAAAAATGAAATAATTTTTTCGGTATTTTCAACATGACGTTCAACTCGCAAAGATAAAGTTTCCAATCCTTGGATAAATAACCAAGCGTTAAATGGACTAAGGCTAGCACCGGTATCACGTAATAGTTTAGCTCTGATTCTGGTAACAAAAGAAGCGCCAGGCACGTCATGATAAAAACTTACGCCATGATAAGTGGGATCCTTTTTTACAAAGTCTTCAAAGCGACCTGATTTTTCATAGTCGAAATGTCCTTTTTCAATTATTACCCCACCAATGGAGGTGCCATGACCGCCAATGAATTTTGTTGCAGAATGAACAACGATATCAGCACCGTGTTCAAAAGGGCGGAAGAGAAATGGTGTAGCGAAGGTATTGTCAATAATAACCGGTATCCCAAAATCATGTGCAATATCAGCAATCTGCTGTAAATCAACTAGATTTATTTTGGGGTTACCAATTGACTCTAAATAAATTGCTTTAGTGTTAGATTTGATTGCATTGGCGAAATTTTGTGGTTGATCGGGATTAACAAAAGTAGTAGTAATACCATAATTAGGAAGGGTGTCGGCCAATAAATTATAGGTTCCACCATATAATGTGCTGGCAGCAACGATATTGTCGCCTGTTTTTGCAAGATTTAAGATCGCATAAGTTATAGCGGCAGCACCACTAGCAACAGCTAACGCGGCTGTACCACCTTCTAATGTGGCCATTCTTTGCTCAAAGACATCCCAAGTCGGATTTGTTAAGCGACTGTAGATATTACCACTTTCTTTTAAGCCAAATAAATTTTCCGCATGAGTAGTATTATCAAAAACAAAAGAACTTGTTTGATAAATCGGTACTGCTCTTGATTTGGTAGTGGGATCAACGCTTTGACCAGCGTGTAATTGTAGTGTTTCAAATTGATATTTACTCATAAAAAATCAGCCCCTCAAAATTAATTAAATATAATACATATATGATTTATATGAATTATATTTAATTCAAGTGCCGTTGTCAATGATAATATTTAATAATAATAGAAAATAAGCTTGATTATGCAGTGTAATGGTGATAAATTAAAACAAACGATTGTTTGAAAAGGGTGGGGTAATGGAGTTAGCGACAAGAGAAAGATTATTAGATATTGCGACAAACTTATTTGCAAAACATGGTTATAATGCTGTTTCGGTAAGAATGGTGACACAAAAAGCAAAAATTAATGTTTCGGCAATTTCATACCATTTCAAAGGGAAAGATGGTTTATATCAGGCGGTGTTAGAACATCAGTTAAAACTTATTTTAGAGGCTTTGGAAGTTGCAAAAAATAATAAAGCTGATTCGCCATTAGAAAAATTGTCTTTTTATGCTCAACAAGTAGCAGTAATCCATAAAAAAAGACCATTATTATCAAGATTTATGACTAGTGAGATTGCCAATCCGACTGCTATTGGCGGAGCAACGATTGAGCGCCATATTGCACAGTCTTATCAATATATTCAAGAGTTATTGCAAGAAGGGATTGATAAAGGAGTTTTTAAGGATAGTTTAGATCCGATTTTTGCGTCAGTATCATTAGTGGGAATTTTAAATTTTTATTATATAACGAAACCGCTAACGCAAAAATTTATTCCCCAAAAGTTAAATTCAGGGACTGAGTATAATAAACAAGCGTTAGAAATATATTTAAAGGGAATTTTAACAGAAAATTGTTAAAAGTAAAAAAGGTGAGAAGATGAAAGCTAAATTAATGAAAATTTTTTCGGTGATAATGATTATAATAGTGGTAGTGGGGGGATATTGGTTTTTTCATCGGTATGAAGTATCAACTGATAATGCGGTGATTGAAGGGCGAAATGTGGTTATTAGTCCGAAGGTTGCAGGCTATGTGAAAACTTTGAATATTACTGATAATCAAGTTGTCACTAAGGGGCAGGTTTTGTTGGAAATAGATAGTACCGATTATTTAATTAAAAGAAATAAAGCTTTGGCGAATTTAGAAGCAGTAAAAGCGGCAGCGAGCGTAGCGAAAAACAATTTAGAAAAGACTAATGTTAGTGCACCCTCTAACTATGATGCGGCTCATGCTGATGAAAATAATGCGGAGGCTTTTTGGCAAAAAGCAGCGGCGGATTTATCAAGAATGGAGATGCTCTATAATAGTGGAGCCTGTTCACAACAACAGTTAGAGCAAGCGATTGCCAATGAAAAAGCAACCAGAGCGACCTTGGAGAAATTAGGGGCAAATAAAACAGCGGCCAGCACAGTCGGAGCCGTGGTAAATGCGGCGAGGGATAATTTAGAACAACTACAAGCACAAGTTAAACAAGCGGAACAGGAATTAGCACAAGCGGAACAAGATTTGGTCAATACTAAGATTGTCGCACCGATGGATGGATATATTACAAAGCGTAGTGTCGAGGTTGGTAACTACGTCCAGCCCGGAGCACAATTAGGGAACTTGGTAGGTAATGAATTATGGGTTGTCGCAAATTTTAAGGAAACTCAACTTAAAAATATGAAACCGGGACAAAGCGTCGACATCAGTGTGGATGCGTTTCCTCAAGTCGAAATAAAAGGGGTTGTTGATAGTTTTCAAGCTGGTACAGGAGCAAGATTTTCGTTGTTTCCGGCAGAAAATGCGACTGGAAATTTTGTAAAAACGGTACAGCGAATACCGGTAAAAATAAAGATTAGTGAAATTCCTGATAATATTCACTTGGCCTTAGGAATGTCGGTTGAACCGACCGTACATACGGATAGTGGTGGAGTTGAGAATGAATAGTAATATTAATACTACTAATCCATACTTAATATCGTTTATTGTTAGTATGGCTACATTTATGGAGGTTCTTGACACGACGATTGCTAATGTTGCATTGTCACATATTGCGGGTTCACTTGGGGCAACCTCCGAGGAAAGCACATGGGTGTTGACATCTTATTTGGTTTCAAATGGAATTGTTTTGCCCTTATCTGGTTGGTTAGCCGGTGTAATGGGACGAAAAAACTTTTTTATGGTCTGTATTTTATGTTTTACTGTTACTTCATTACTATGTGGTTTGGCAAATTCTTTAGGAATGTTAATATTGTTCCGTTTACTGCAAGGAATTGCTGGTGGCGGGTTGCAACCAATGCAACAAGCAATAATAAAGGACAGTTTTCCACTGCATAAATTGGGAACTGCCTTTGCTATTACCGGGATTACGGTTGTATTGGCACCGATTATTGGACCAATGCTCGGTGGTTATATCACCGATAATTTTTCATGGCGTTGGATTTTTTTTATTAATATTCCGGTGGGATTATTAGCGCTGTATTTGGTTAATCTGTTTGTAGAAGATACTCCGGAGTCGGTTAAGAAAAAAGTGCAGACTATTGACTATATTGGGCTTAGTTTGATTGCCTTAGGTTTAGGAGCTTTGCAAATTTTCTTAGATAAAGGGCAACAAGAAGATTGGTTTGATAGTAATTTTATAATATTTTTTGCCATAATTGCGGTAATTGGTTTGGTCGGCGCTGTAATATGGTTATTGCGACAAAAAGAACCGGTAGTAAAGCTCAGCTTATTTTCGTTACCGAGCTTTAGTATGCCAAGCCTCATGATTTTTTTTGTGGGCTTTGCGCTATATTCCAGCTCGACCTTATTACCAATGATGGTGCAGTCGAATTTTGGTTATGATGCAACGTTAGCGGGGATGGTATTATCGCCTAGTGGGCTTGTGGTAATTTGCATAATGCCGATTATTGGTAAGCTGGTAAATAAAGTCCAAGCAAAATATTTAATTTCAACGGGAATGTTTTTAATGGCATTTGGAATGTGGGCCACGGCACAAATAACCCCCCAAAGTGATTATTGGA
>JAGPMH010000071.1 GCA_018052945.1 Negativicutes bacterium
TCAGTCACTATAACATGGTCATCATCTATTTCGTTACTATCATAAGTCTCAATAACAGGTTCCTCAACTACTTCGTTACTAACTTCAGCCTCAATAATAGGTTCCTCAACTACTTCGTTGCTAGCTTCAGTCTCAATAACAGGTTCCTCAACTACTTCGTTGCTAACTTCAGTCTCAATAACAGGCTCTTCGGTTATTGGGGTTGTATTGTTGTTAATTGATAAATTTTCAATAATTATCGGCTCATTATCTTTATTTGAAGAAGTCTCAGTCAAAAGTTTTTTTGTAGAAAATAAAGTTTTGAATTTTAAAGGTAATAACTCATTTAATACTTCCGTATTTAAAAAAGCTTCTTCGTCAGGATCAATTTGACTGGAAGTTATTTTTTCATTGTAATATGTAATGAAGTAAGACGATAATAAAGCAATGATAAAAACGATTGATAAATTGGAATGGTTAAATAACTTTATATTTAAAGGAAGAATTAAATTTATCAATAAGGAACAAATTGCACACAAAAATAATGACTTAATACTGATCTTTAAGCCAATAAAGTTTGCTAATTTATAAATGATAAAAAAGCTCAATGCAAAAAAAATTGTCGTTGCTATTATAAATATCATTAATCATCACCGTTATTATAACTTCTAAGCATTGAATTTCGACAGGAAAGAAAAAAATCCTGTAAAAAAAATTCAAAATTAGAAATAAAATAAGAAATATAAAGTTATTTTATCATAAAATAAGCATAAATACTTACAGAAATATAAAAAATTAATAAAATGTTGTTAATTTGTAGGGCTAAAGTTTTTCTTTAATAATAAAGTAAAAGGGGTATTGCTATTAATCAACGAATTATTATATAAATTAAAATTTTGGATGGTGGCTAACGATGTTGTCAGAAGGAACAGCGATAATCTCACATGAAGATGGCTTGCATGCTAGAGTAGCGGCAATGATTGTCCAAAAAGCCTATGAAATTAGGACTAAATATGATTGTAAATTATTTATCAGGCTTGCTAGCGGGGCACAAGTAGAAATTAGAAACTTAATGTTATTGGTGTCAATGAAAATTACTAAAGGTGATACGGTTTGGATTAGCGCGGAAGGGGCAGCAGCGGAGGTTGCTGTTCAGGAAATGCTGTCATT
This sequence comes from Negativicutes bacterium, assembly GCA_018052945.1. Lineage (NCBI taxonomy): Bacteria > Bacillati > Bacillota > Negativicutes > Negativicutes bacterium. The sequence continues at coordinate 1,150 of JAGPMH010000071.1, forward strand.
TTTAAAAAGTGATTTTACGGTTAATAATTGGCAAATTTTAAAAGAAGTCGATAAACTTTTGCAAGAAAATGACTTTACGGTAAAAGAAGTTTTTTCTAATATTGCTAATGGTCTAATTGTAACTAATGAAGATGATATAATCATTATCTACAATAATAAAGCAGCTGATTTATTAGGTGTGCCGATTGAAAAAGCCATCGGTAAAAATGTGGTCGATGTTGTGCCGAATACTCGGCTACATATTATTAGGCAAACTGGTGTTGCCGAAAAAAACTCTAAGCAAATTATAGGTAAAGCAGTTACGATGGCTAATAGAACACCAATTATTATCAATGGCAAAATCAGAGGGGCGATTGCGATCTTTGATGATATTTCTGCTATTGAAAAAATTACTGATGAATTATATGCGGTAAAAGAGTTAAAAGAGCGACTACAATTGATTTTAGCAACAGTACAAGATGGTATTTGTATGCTAGATAAAAATGGTGAAATAATTTATGTAAATCCTTCTTACTTAAAAATTGTCGAAGAGAATAGTGCGGCGGTTTTGGGGAAAAATATTTATGAAATATCACCGAATGGATTAAGAGCGACTGTTTTGAAAACTGGACAACCGCAAATAGCTTCGATAACGAAAAAAAGCAATGGGGTTACGGTGGTCGCCAATGTAAATCCGTTGATTATTGATGGAGAAATTGCCGGAGTGCTATCCGTAGTGAAAAATATTACGGAATTACAAAGTGTAATGGATAAACTTAATAGTATGAAAGCGAAAGCAGCTTATTTGGAAGATGAGCTTTTTCGCACGAAAAAAAGTGATAAGGCTTTTAATACTTATATTGGTAGCAGTGGTGTAGTGAGAGACGTTTTAGCGATGGCGATGAAAGCGGCTAAGAGTAATGCGACGGTGTTGATAAGAGGCGAAAGTGGTACCGGAAAAGAACTTATTGCGCAGGGCATTCATAATGCCAGTTTTCGCGCGAAAGGGCCATTTATTAGAGTTAATTGTGGGGCTATTCCGGAATCATTATTAGAAAGCGAATTGTTTGGTTATGAAAAAGGAGCTTTTACCGGTGCGGTGAAAAAGAAAATGGGACGGTTTGAATTAGCACACAATGGGACTATTTTTTTAGATGAAATAGGTGATATGGACAAAAGTATGCAGGTTAAACTCCTTAGGGTTTTGCAACAAAAAGAATTTGAGCGAGTTGGTGGAGAAGAAACGATTAAGGTTGATGTTAGAATTATAGCTGCGACTAATCGCAACTTAGAACAAATGCTAAAGGACGATTTATTTAGAGAAGATCTATATTATCGGCTAAATGTTATTCCGTTATTTTTGCCGTCGTTGCGCGAACGAATTGCTGATTTGGGTGTATTAGCTCAACATTTTATTGATAAATACAATAAAGAGATGGCTAAAAAAATCAAAGGGATTAAAAATGATGCTTTGGAAGTTTTAACGGCTTACAAGTGGCCTGGCAATGTTAGGGAGCTGGAAAATATAATTGAAAGAATGGTCACCTTGTTGGAAGGTGATTACATTGAGGTTAGTAATTTGCCGGCTTATATTAATAAAACTTTACTTAGTGAAGATAAACTTCTCGGTAAGGATGTGGTGTTGCCGTGGGAAGTTTATGAGCAACAAATAATTCAACATGCCTTGAACAAATGTGGTAGTTACAATGGGGCAGCGAAAGCCTTGGGGTTGACACATAAAACTGTCGCCAGCAAGGTGAAAAAATATAACATTGAAAAGCATACTAGTTAAAAATACCAACCCCTAGTAAAAAGTATCAAGAAGAAATGGATTTATTGATACTTTTTACTAGGGGTGTTTTTTATTGCGAAAAATTGCTCTTCATTATTGAAAAAAGCCTTTGAACTATGAGGGTTAAATTTTAAAATAATATTTTGATTTTTGGCACAGTATTTGCAGTTATAAATAGTGGAGACCTTAGTATAACTAAAAACATAGAGGGGGAGATTTTAAATGAAAAAAATAATCAATGTTCCTGAAAATGTTGTTGAGGAGATGTTGCAAGGTGTTGTTCTGGCACATCCTGAGTATGTGAAACGGGTTGACGGATTTAATGTTATTGTAAGAGCTGATAAAGGTGACAAGGTTGCCTTGGTTAGTGGTGGTGGTAGCGGACATGAGCCGGCACATGGTGGTTTTGTCGGTTTAGGAATGCTTGATGGTGCGGTAGCAGGAGCGGTTTTTACATCGCCAACACCGGATCAAGTCTTTGAAGCGATTAAAGCGGTTGATAGCGGTAAAGGTGTTTTATTGGTAATTAAAAACTATACCGGTGATGTTATGAATTTTGAAATGGCTGCCGAAATGGCTGCAGCTGAAGGTATTAATGTTGAAAAAGTTATCGTTGATGATGATGTGGCTGTAGAAAACAGTACTTGGACCATTGGGAAAAGAGGTATTGCTGGTACTATCTTTGTGCATAAAATAGCTGGTGCGAAAGCTGAAGCTGGTGGTAGTTTGAGTGAGGTTCAAGGTATCGCGCAAAAGGTAGTTGATAATGTTGCTTCCATGGGAATGGCTTTAGCACCATGTACAGTGCCGGCAGCGGGTAAACCTAGTTTTGAATTGGCAGAAGATGAAGTTGAAATTGGTATGGGTATTCACGGTGAACCTGGTACACATCGAGAAAAAATCAGTTCAGCCGATGAAATTACAGCACATTTAATGGATAAAATATTTGGTAACTTGACTTTAAATACTGGTGATGAAGTTGCGGTCTTAGTGAATGGTTTAGGTGCAACTCCATTAATGGAATTATATATTGCGAATAAAAAAGTAGCGGAGTTATTGGCAGCTAAAGGGGTGAAAACAGTTAAAACTTATGTAGGTAACTACATGACTTCTTTAGAGATGGCTGGTTTTTCAGTTAGTATCTTAAAAGTAGATGAAGAATTAAAAGGCTTGTTGTTTGCTACGGCAGACACTCCGGCGTTTGTTCAAAAATAATTATAAGGCTTGTGTTAAACAAGCCTTCCAACCCTACAAAAGGAGAGGCGAGAATATGGCTAATGCAATTGAATTTATAAAATACATTGGATCAGAAATTATTAAAAACAAGCAGCTTTTAACGGAATTAGATCAAGCTATTGGTGATGGTGATCACGGAATAAATATGGCAAGAGGTTTTGAGGCTGTGATTGCTAAAATTGAAACCTTGCCTGAGACGACTGATCTTAGTACTGTTTTTAAAACCGTAGGGATGGCATTGATTTCCAATGTTGGAGGGGCTTCTGGTCCGCTGTATGGTACTGCTTTTTTAAGAGCTGCTGGTGTGACGCAAGGTAAAGATGTTATTGATGTCGATTTGGCGGAACAGATTTTAAATGCCGCTGTTAATGGTATTAAGGAGCGTGGTAAGGCGGTAACTGGCGAGAAAACAATGCTGGACGTTTTAGTGCCTGTTCATGATGTTTTTATAAATGGACGTCAGAAAAAAATGCCAATGACTGAAACTTTAGTGGCAGCGATTGCGGTTGCTAAAGAAGGGATTGAATTTACTAAAACTATTGTAGCAACTAAAGGGCGAGCTAGTTATTTAGGTGAAAGAAGTATCGGGCATCAAGATGCTGGAGCGACTTCCTCTTATATAATATTACAAGCGATTTATGATTATTATGTCAGTATAAAATAACGAAAAG
>JAGPMH010000072.1 GCA_018052945.1 Negativicutes bacterium
TTGTTGGTTCATCTATCGATGAACCCGCACATCTGGCATTAATTTCTCTACATTGTTTAGTTTTCAAAGAACACCCGCTGTTTGTGACAGCTCATTTATATTAACACAACCACCAGGTCGTTGTCAACACAAATCTTTTTTCTTTTTGTTGTCGTCATTAGCATTGCCAACCGACGACTTTTATTATGTTACACTACTTCCCCAGTCTTGTCAACACTATTTAAATAAATTAATGAGCAATTATAAAATTACTCATTAATTTATCTTTATTATAAAAATCGCTGAACTGCTTTACCATTTAAATAATCGCATAACCGCCCCTGATAACAACCACGTTCTTGCATCGTCTTTGTTATCTCGTCTCTTATTTTCCACCATCCAGTTTTCCAGTTACTAAACAAAGTATTACTTTCCGGCGCTCTACCAATTAAACGTTGCACAACAATATCTTTTGCTAAATATTCTAAAAAGGTAATTACTCTTTCCTTATATTCATCTTTATCAATTAGCGTCAGCTCTCCATTTACATATTGTTCAGCCATTTTAGTATTTTTCACAATATATAAAGCGTGTAGCTTAACCTGATCAACTTTTAATGAACTTAATATTTTAGCATTCTCAATCACATCATTTAAATCATCCCATGGAAAATTTAATATTAGATGAACACAAACTTCTAATTGATATTGTTTGATGCGTAGTACCGCATCAATAAACTCTGCTAAAGAATGTCCTCTATTAACTTTTCGCAAAGAGTGATAATTAACAGTTTGTAAGCCAAGTTCAATTATTATGTCAATGTTTTTTTCTTTTTTGAATTTTTGTAACATTTTCAAGTATTCTTCATTAACACAATCCGGTCTTGTCGCTAAGGCTATCGCAACAACATCTTTTTGACATGCTTCTTCTAAATAACTTTTCAACTTGTCAATTTCTAAGTAAGTATTACTGAAGTTTTGAAAATAGGCAATAAACTTCTCCGCTTTATATTTAGGAGCAATATGAGCCATATTAACTTTTATTTGCTCTGCCACTGTCATCTCTGCCGGTAAATTTTCATAACCAGCACCAATTTCACCACAAAAAGTACAACCTCCATCTCCACACTGCCCATCACGATTTGGACAAGTCACTGGTAATCCTACCGGTAGTTTATATACCTTGGTACCATATTTTTTCTTCAAGTAGTCTGAATAAACATTGTATAAAATATTATTTCCCATAAAAATCCTCTCTAGTTATCACCTTGACACTATTATCTTCCAGCATAAATAGTACTATTAACATTTCAGTATCGCAAGCTTTTATCCCATCAACACTATCTAAATCACGAAATACTTCAATATGATATTTGTTTTTAATTTCGCGCCAGGTTGCAAAAACATATTCAGGAATATACTTTATTACCTTTTCTGTATTTCGCCAAAAAGCAATAATTTCTTCATTATATTCTTCATTATTCCATTTTAAGAATTTCAGATTTATGTTTTTATTATCATATTTTAATAAATCAAATTTAAACAACTCACTAATAAGAGCAATATTCTCTGGGAATTGCTCTTTGCAGAAACTGAAAATGTTTTCATATAACGACTTTACACTTAACGCTATCCGATGTAGATTTTGTTCTTGCCAATATACGGTTAATTCATTATAAAAATTAAACGCACTATTTTTATAGTAATTTTTTATTAAATAACTTTCTAAATTCTTCAATCTACCGGCATTATAAATCTTTTCAAATAAATCTTCTAATATAATTAGACGGCAAGTTTCTTCATAAGTAAGATATTTGTTTTTAAGAACTTGATATGGCGCTACACTCATGTAGCAATACTCATGCTGTTCTTTATCATAAAATATTTTTGAACCTTTCAGTATTTTCAAAAAACCTAACTGCAATGCATGAGGTTTTAAATTATAAACAGCATTAAAAGATTTAGCAAAAGTTTTTACATCTTCGTAAGGCAACCCAATAATCAAGTCTAAATGTAAATGAATATTGTTAAACTTTAATAGTTCTACAACATTCTCTTCTATTTTTTTGAAATCATGAGTTCTGTTTATTGCTTGTAGTGTTTTTTCGTTAGTTGATTGGACTCCTACTTCCAATTGCACTCTTTGCTTCGGCATAGTTTTCAACAATTCCAACACATCTGCATCCAATAAATCTGCTGATACTTCAAAATGAAAATTAGTTTCACATTCTTGTTCTGCAATAAATTTTAAAATAGGCATAAAATGCTTTTTATTAACATTAAAAGTTCTATCAACAAACTTAACTTGTTTTACTTTTTGACCTACAAAAAACTTTAATTCGTCAATAACTCTCCTTACATTTAAAAATCTTACTCCCACCGTCGCACTGGATAAACAATATTGACAAGAGAACGGACAACCTCTAGAACTTTCATAATAAATAATTTTATCCTTACTTGAGCTAATTTCTTCTTCATTGTAAGGAAAAATCAATTCATTAAGATTGTCCAAAGTATAAATACCACCATTAACAACTTTTGCATCATCAATAAATACTATTCCTGGTTCTAATGACAATTTATCATTATTGTATATTTTAGTTAATAATGATAAAAATGGCTTTTCCCCTTCACCACTGATAATATAGTCAATATTTTTATCAATCATCATTAAGCTTTCCGGTTCATAAGAGACCTCCGGTCCACCACAAATAATTTTCACTTCTGGCATTACGCTTTTTATTAAACTAATTAATTGTCTAGTCATTTCAATATTCCAAATATAACAGGCAAAACCGATAATCTCCGGTTTATAACTATAAATATCTTGCAACATCTCAAGGATATTATTATTTATGCTAAACTCCAAAATATCAGCATTAAATCCAGCTTTTTCTTTTATATAATATTTCAAATAACGTAAGGCTAGTGATGAATGAATATATTTAGCATTTAAAGTAACTAATAAAGTTCGCAAATTGACACCTCTTATTTCTTATAATGTAAAAGATAATAGTAATCTTTATTACTTGACTTTTATATTATAACACTGTATAGTGTTTGATAGTAACGAAAATAATTGTTTAGGATAGCTTGCGTAGCTACAATCACCAACCTACCTGCAATTGTTGGAAACTAATATAATTAAAGGAGGTTGGTCATAATGACTTACCAAGACAAAGATCTTTCATGTAAAGAATGTGGCGCTGAATTCGCGTTCACATCTTCAGAACAAGCTTTCTACGATGAGAAAGGTTTCCAAAACGAACCTTCCCGTTGCCCAGCATGTCGTGCTGCTAGAAAAGCTCAAAACAACAATAACAGACGCGGTGGCAACACTGGCGGTTTCCGTCAACAACGCGAAATGTTCGATACTACTTGCAGTGCATGTGGTGTTGAAACTCAAGTTCCTTTCAAACCAACAGCTGGTAAACCAGTTTACTGTCGCGATTGTTTCCAAGCAAACAAAAGCTACTAATTTTTAATATTAAACCTCTTAAGATTTTATCTTAAGAGGTTTTTTTATTTCCTGAGATATGACTAGTTTTTTCCAATATTTTATATTATTATATTAAGTAAGAGTAGTTTTACTTTAATCTCTTGAAATAATTATTAAAAGAGGCTTTATTTATGACTAAGCAAAAATTTTTCTTTTTTTTATTTATCATTACATACTACTCCACTTGTCTTTATAGTATTAAATTTAAATAAGAAACTATTAATCAAATTATCTTGACAATTAATTTTAATATATGGTACAATATTTTTGTTGTTAAGCAACATTATGCCGAAGTGGCGGAATTGGCAGACGCACTTGACTCAAAATCAAGCGTAGTTCCCTACGTGCCGGTTCGAGTCCGGCCTTCGGCACCAGTAAATTCAAGGCTTCACGCAGTTTGCGTGAAGCTTATTTTTTTAGTCAAGTGTATTCTGACAGCCGACTATATTTTATTGATGTTGAAGACGAACTCTGAAAATCAGAGTTCGTCTATTTATATTCCTAATTCCTTCGATGTTTTTTTCATTTCCTGTAGAGCTTGTTCCGATTCCTTCATTTTCTCTTCGTTCGACATGCTATGATACTCTTTCCATCTCGGACCAAGAGCTATACTCATTACAAATTCCGTCATTTCCTCATCGGTTTCCGGCCATTTTAACTGTTTGAGAGAAGGTGAATTTCTCATAATCCAACACATCCTTTACTTTTTATTTTTCTAACTAGTAATAATTTATATAATGTTAACATAATATTTTACAAACTTTGATAATTTAATTCGCAAAACTTTAATTTAAAATTCATTAATACCTGTTAATATTTTTAAAACGCTTTCTTCTTTGCCTTTTAATATAACTATATCATTTTTTATATTAACTATTTTCTGTTACTATAAAAATTCTAACAACCATCTCTCTTTTCCTTTACTAATATTAAAAGACCGGAAGCAGTATTAAAATTAATTTTTATACTGCTTCCGGTTTTTTTATTAATAAGTAACAACTCTAATTATAAAAAACACATCGTAAACATCTTAAATTTTAAGCCATAAATAAATTTATATTATCTTCCACCGTATT
>JAGPMH010000073.1 GCA_018052945.1 Negativicutes bacterium
ATAACTAACAAACCACATAAAAATAACTAACAAAATTATATTAAGTTTATAGCATCAATCAGTTGTTTTGGTGGACAATAGTTTTATCTATGATCATCACTGCTATGGTGACAATAGAAAAATAATGATTTTATATAAAGCTTAGTTATGAGTAGTACTTGTAATAAAAAGATATAGTTGAATTTGAAACAAAGTCGCCGTTGTATTAAAATAAAAAAGAAATTATTATTAAATAATAATAAAAACTGTAATGAGGTTTGATTATATGAATAAAACAAAGAAAATTTTTCTGATATTGTTGGCTACTTTTTTTGTGAGCTTTATGCCTGTTACTAATGCTTACCACAATGAAATATTATCGATTGACGGAAGTATTAATGAAGTGAACGAAAAAGAAATAACTGTTGAAGGCAAAGGTGTTTATCCTGAAATTAGATTAAATTTAACGCCTGACACTTATATCTATGATTCTAAACAAAATTTTTTACTGGAGGGCTATGAGTTTAATAAAAATGAAGATGTTGTTGCTTACCATGGTGCAACAATGAGTAAAAGTTTACCTCCGCTTACCAATTCTTTTGCCGTTGTTTTAAAAAATACCGCAAAAATTCCTGAGTATATAAAAGGGACTGTAATGGAAAGAACTGAAGACTATGTAAAATTTTTATCTGCTAATAAAGATCTTGTTTTCACAATACATAAAAGTGTTTATAAGGATTTAAATAAAATAACAGATAATAGTGAGCTACTTGTATGGTATGATGTTGTAGCCTTGAGTATGCCGGGTCAGACTAATCCTAACAAACTAATAATTGTTAATGAAAAACCAGATATTATTTATACTAAGCAAGCTGGAGTAATTGCGATAAATAATAAAGAACTACAGGTTGAGCCACAAGGGAAGGAGTTATTGGTGCCGGTGCGCGTTATCGCTGAAAGCTTAGGCTATAATGTAAAGTGGGATGCCGATAATAACTGTGTTATTTTAACAGGTAGTGAAACCTTTAAAATTAAAATTGATACTAATACTTGCTATAACAATAATGATGAAGTACCCTTAACTGGTACGGTTCTTCTTCAAGATGGTAAAACATATGTGCCGTTAACTTTTTTTAGTACTGTTATGAATAAAGTTGTTAAAATTAATAATAATAATATTTAAGCTCTTGACTAGAGTGATGAAAAATTATATAATATATAAGCAATTAAGACTCCGTAGCTCAGCTGGATAGAGTATTTGACTACGAATCAAAGGGTCGCAGGTTCGAATCCTGCCGGGGTCACCATTTAAAATTAAAGAACTGTGTTGGCAGTTCTTTTTTTATCTAATCTAAAATTGCTTATTGACAATGAAAATAAGTATTGATATAATTTATTTCGTTGTTATTAATATGGTGGCTGTGGTGAAGTGGTTAACACGCCGGATTGTGGCTCCGGTATGCGTGGGTTCGAGCCCCATCAGTCACCCCATAGGGGCGTAGCCAAGTCGGTAAGGCACGGGACTTTGACTCCCGCATGCGTTGGTTCGAGTCCAGCCGCCCCTGCCATAATTGATCCACTAGCTCAGTCGGTAGAGCACCTGACTTTTAATCAGGGTGTCCCGCGTTCGAGTCGCGGGTGGATCACCAGTTGTTATTGGAAGACTTTTGACTTGCATTTTGGCAGGTTGGAGGTCTTTTTTTATTTTTATTATTTTAAGGTTGCTATTAGTTAAGGAATTATAATAAAATAATTTAAGAAGTATTAAAGGTGGGGGATAATATGAAAATAATAATTGCATTGGTATTGGTTTTTTTTATTATATCGCTAGCTGGTTGGTATATGGAAGGTAAAAAGTATAATAAACGTGCAACTTTAAAACAAATATATAATAAAACTGACAAAGATAAGAAAAAGATAATTAATGGCATGACTATATTGGCGATTCTTAGTCTTATTGCCTTATTTTTATAATTAAAAAGAATAGGAAGTGTATTAGTTGAATTGTAAATATTGTGGCGGAGAAATGAAAAAAGCAGAAAAATTTTGTAGTAGTTGTGGCAGATATATTGAAGAAAATGATAAGCCTGCTGATCCTGCTAAACGCAAAAAAATTATTTCGGTAATTATGGCAGTAGTAGCAGTGGTTTTTATCGTAGGGGTGTTTGGCATTAGTTTTTCTCCACAAAGTAATCAGGTTACCAGCGAGGTTGTTAGTAAAGTCAAAAAAGTAGAAGAAACAAAATCAGCCCATACGTTAAAAATAAAGACAAATGATTTTAAAGATAAGTTTAATGGCAGTAATCATGCTAAAGCAATGAATTTAGAAATTAAAGCTATCAGTATTGAACAGATGGAAAACGTTAATTCTTTTCGGTATGCTTTTACTGAAAATTTAGAACTGTTTGCTTATGTTGATAAAAATGACTTTATAAAAAACATCAATATTGTATGTGTACCTAATAAAAATGATAATCCCAAATTAGTAGGGGCAATGGGAGTATTGATTGATATGTTTAGTCCTGAATTATCAAATGATGAGAAATTAAAAGTTTTAGAAGAATTAGGTTTTGCAAAAGATAAAAATATTTATCAAGCAAATAATAAAACTATAAAAGGGAATGTTCAGTATTCTTTCCGATATGATGCTAACTATGGTTTTATTTTCTCTGTTATCGCGATATAAAGTGTATTGCCACCAACTGTTATTGTAGGAGATGCAAAACTATGTTCTGATTGTTTTAAAAAGTTATTTCTTATAATTTCTTTTTTAGATAAAAGGAGGGTTTGATATTACTTCAATGCTCTAAAGGTGTGTTGTATAAATGACATTAGCACAAACGGTCGTGAAATAAACATGGAGGGATGAATATGAGAACAAAAATAGTTTTTTTAGCATTAATTCTTAGTATGTTATCTTCGTTGATGGTTTTAAATGTAGATGTTTGTGTAACAAATGCTAGTGCTAGTGAGCAACCCTTGTGGCAGGGGAATGGTGATAGAAATAAAATAGTTGTTATCAGTGACCTTCATCTTGGGATTGATGACAAATATACTGAAACGCTAAAAAACCGTAAATTCTTAGTTGATTTTTTGCAAAAACTACAAAAAACTGCTGACGTTAGGGAGCTAGTAATCAATGGAGATTTTTTAGACGAGTGGTTTCTTCCGGTAAATTATAAAAGTTATAGTGATGAAAGAAAATTTTACAAAGATGTTATTGCAAATAATCAAAGTGTAATTGATGAATTGAACAACCTCACAAAAAGTGGTATAAAGTTGGTTTATGTTATTGGTAATCACGATATGTTATTGCAAGAGAGTGTACTACGTGAAGCTATTCCTAATATCATACAAATAAAAGACTCAGAAGGTTTAGGTGTTTATTATACCGGAGATAGAAAAGAAATTGCGATAGAACATGGTCATCGTTATGATGTTTTCTCAGCACCTGACGCAGTTACTAACAAGGAACTTTGTGGCAACGATAAGACTATTTTGCCGGCAGGTTATTTTTATGCAAGATATGCTGCAACATGGGTATTGGAGGGACGTCCTAAGGTCGAAAAAAAATTACCAATAGTGACAAAGATTCCGAATGAAAATGATGTGGACCAATATGGAGCTTATCTTTATTATTTGACCTTAAAAGACATTTCTAATAGAATGACACCGTATGAAAGTTTAGATCAAAAGATCTTTGATATAAAAATTGCCGGATTTGACGATTCTTATACCTATTTAGACTTTTATCCAAGTCAGCAAGAAGATGGAACTATTTCAGCCCCTGTATTGTTTAAAAATATTCAACGGACGTGGGAACAACGGCAAAAAATAAATAATGTTAAGGTCCCTAATGATTTTATTGAAGCGGTTAAGGGCGCTTTAAATTGGGATTATTATTTTAAACAAGCGAAAGTTCAATATCTTGAAAATCCACAAGAACATATTGATGTGGTAGTTTTTGGACATACTCATGTTCCGGTATTTCAAGATATTAAAAATAGTAAGTATTATATAAACAGTGGTACATGGATTGATCATAATACTGATTATCCTGAGGCAAGTAGAACTTTTGTTGTAATTACAACAGGGCAAAAAGATGTATCAACCCTGTATAAATATAATGAAGATGGAACTATTGGTGATGTTATAAAGAAGTAAAAAGCTATGTTTATGAAGTAATAGAAATAGTGTGTAAAAAAACTAGCTGTAAAAGAGCAACAAGAGTATCTTGTTGCTCTTTTATTCTTTAAAAAATAATAGTTTGGTAAGTATGCTAATATTACTTAAAAATATCTGGCTAATAGTTGTTATTTTTGTTATAAT
>JAGPMH010000074.1 GCA_018052945.1 Negativicutes bacterium
TTACAAGGTTAGAAGTTGAAAAGTTAAAAGGTATCGTTAGTGAAAAAGATGATAATGCCTTTGTAACAATTAATGAAGTCCACGATGTTATTGGTGGCAGATTTAAGAAAAAAGCAATTCATTAAAATAACAAAAACGCACCGAGGATTTTCTCGGTGCGTTTTTTGTATTTTATACTATTTTTGTGGTCCAGGTTTCAACGTTCCAAACGTCGGTGACCCAATCTTGATAGAACTCCGGCTCATGTGATACTAACAAAATTGTGCCTTTAAAGTTGATTAAAGCTTTTTTTAGCTCTTCTTTAGCTTCGACATCTAAATGGTTGGTCGGCTCATCTAAAATTAATAAATTGATTTTTTCTTGCATTACCTTACAAAGACGAACTTTAGCAGCTTCACCACCGCTTAATACCATCATTTTGCTGGTGATATGTTCGTTGGTTAAACCGCAACCGGCTAGAGCAGCGCGAACTTCATAGTTGGACATTCCGGGATATTCATTCCAAACTTCTTCTAACGCGGTATTGTCATTATCGCGATTGGATTCTTGTTCGAAATAACCCGGCATTACAAATTCGCCTAACTCAATTTTCCCTGAGATTGGTTGTATTTTGCCAAGGAGTGTTTTTAATAATGTTGTTTTACCTAAACCGTTAACACCGCGGATGGCAACTTTTTGACCGCGTTCTAAGGTGATGTTAACTGGTTTCGTCAATGGTTCATCATAACCTAACACTAAATGCTTAGCTTCAATAACAAAGCGACTTGGGGTGCGCGCTTCTTGGAATTTGAAGGATGGTTTAGGTTTTTCTTTAGGTTTTTCTAAAATTTCCATTTTATCTAAGCGTTTTTGGCGACTGTTCGCCATTCCTCTAGTGGCGACGCGGGCTTTATTACGAGCGATAAAATCTTCCAAGCGGTCAATTTCTTGTTGTTGACGCTCGAAGGCGGAATTTTCTTGCTTTTTGCGCATTTCGTACATAGCTTGGAAGTTATAATAATCACCGGTGTAGCGTGTTAAGGTTGCATTTTCTACATGGTAAATGACATTGATAACATCATTTAAAAATGGAATATCATGAGAGACTAAAATAAAAGCATTTTCGTAATTTTTCAAATAATTTGTTAGCCATTGAATATGTTCAACATCTAAATAGTTAGTCGGCTCATCTAAAATAAGAATAGTCGGATTTTGTAACAATAATTTAGTTAATAATACTTTAGTTCTTTGCCCGCCGCTTAAATCAGTAACATCTTTATCTAAGCCAACCGCACCAAGCCCTAAACCGTTGGCAACTTCATCGATTTTAGCATCAATAGTATAAAAGCTGTTATGGTCAAGGATATCTTGAATTTCCCCAACTTCTTCCATCATTTTATCAAGTTCTTCTGGTGTAGCTTCGCCCATTTTATCGTAGATTCCAATCATTTCTGCTTCTAATTTATACATTTCATCAAATGCTGTTCGTAAAACATCACGAATTGAAGAACCTTTTTGTAAAACGGCATGTTGATCGAGGTAGCCAACAGTAACACGGTTAGACCAAGTAACTTTACCTTGGTCTGGTTGCAATTGGCCGGTAATAATATTTAAGAACGTAGATTTACCTTCGCCATTAGCGCCGATTAAGCCAACGTGCTCACCTTTTAATAAACGGAAAGAAGCATCTTCTAAAATTGTTCTAGCTCCAAAACCGTGGGATACATTTTCAACATTTAAAACACTCATTATTAGCCACCTATCATAAAATTTTATATCTATATTATTCTAAATTATAAATAAGCAACAAGCAAATATTTTATCAGAGAATAAAAAATAAAGTTTATAGCGAAAGAAAATAAAGTTCGCACCAAAAAGACGAAAGTATCAAGAGGGAGAACTAAAAACTAAAAAATGATAAAAAAATAATAATATTACAAAATAAAGCTTGAAATTGTTAATTTGCTATGTTATTATACAAATAATTTAATAAACCATTATTAAAGACTGTGAAGAGGAAAAGTAATCATTTTTGTTTATCTTAGAGAGTCGGGGTTAGGTGGGAACCTGATATAAAGGAATGTGATGAAGTTCGCCTTGGAGTTACTTGCTGAAGTTAAGTGTAGGCATAGTCGGAACCTTTACCGTTATCTTAAGGGAAGTATCGGAGCAATCCCGTACTTTATAAAGTGATTTGCGTATAGCAAATAATTAAGGTGGTACCGCGAGTATACTCTCGTCCTTTATTTAAGGATGAGAGTTTTTTGTTTATTTAGAAGTTTGTCTCTGGCCAGAGCTTAATCTAAAGACAACACTAAGCTAAGGAGAGTTTATATGGAAGAAAGCATAAGTAGGAAGCTGGGTTTTTTAGGTCCGAAAGGAACACATAGTGAAGCGGTGGCAAATCATTTATTGTCAACATATCCGGAAAAATTTCAAACAGCTATTCCTTATGATACTATTTATGAAACTATTAATGCTGTCGCTAATGATGAAATAGAGTACTGCGTAGTGCCAATAGAAAATTCGATTGAAGGTTCAATTAATATAACTTTAGATACTTTAGTGCATGAAGTTAACTTAAAAATAAATCACGAACTGATTTGGGCGGTACACAATCAATTATTAGTTAAGGATCAGAAAACTGAAATAAAATATATTGTTTCACATCCACAACCACTAGCTCAGTGCCATAATTTTTTACAAAAAAATTATCCTTTAGCGAAAATCATTCCGGTAGACAGTACTGCGAAAGCGGCTGAAATTGTTGCTGGTGGAGCTGAAAATTATGCTGCTATTGCTACTAATGTAGCAGCAAAACTTTATAATTTAGAAATCAAAGCTAGTGATATTGAGGATATGAATACTAACTGCACTAGATTTGTCGTTTTACACAAAGACAAACAAGAAGTGCTGGGAGCTAAAGTTGCAACGGCAATTGTTTGTCAGTTAAAGGGTGATAACGCCGGTGCCTTATGTGAGATTTTACAAGAATTTGCGAAAAGAAATGTTAACTTGACTAAAATTGAATCAAGACCGGCGCGAACAGGCTTGGGTGAATATATTTTCTTTCTTAATATAGAAGGAAGTGTTCTTACTGAGAATATCAAAGAAACTTTAACAGCGGTAGCAGAAAAATGCTTATGGGTTAAAAACCTAGGTTCATTTAATGTAGAGAAGATTGATAATAAAATTAAAAAGGTGGTAATTTAAATGATTATTGTTATGAATATGGAAGCAACTAAAGAAGATGTAGAAAGAGTAGTAAGTGCAATTAGAAGCAATCACTTGCAAGCACATATTGTAGAAGGTGAGTCTAAAACTGTTATTGGCGTGATAGGAGATAAACAAGTGGTAGCGAATTTATCACTAGAGGCGTTCAAAGGAGTTGAAAAAACTGTGCCGATTTCATCAAGTTATAAATTGGTTAGTAAAGAGCTACATACAAAACCGACCGTTGTCGATGTTAGTGGCGTGAAAATTGGTGGGGGCAATTTGGTTGTAATGGCAGGCCCTTGTGCGGTTGAAAGTAGAGAACAATTAATGGAAGCTGCACAAATTGTTAAAGCCGGTGGTGCTCAGTTCTTAAGAGGTGGTGCTTATAAACCTCGTACTTCACCATATGCATTCCAAGGCTTGGAGCATGAGGGGTTAAAATATTTGGCAGAAGCTAGAGAATTAACCGGATTGAAAATTGTTACTGAGGTAACAGAGGTAGAAGCAGTCGAACTTGTGGCCCAATATGCGGATATGTTACAAATTGGGGCGAGAAATATGCAAAACTTTGCATTGTTAAAAGAAGTTGGGCGAAGTAATAAGCCGGTGTTATTAAAAAGAGGCTTAGCGGCGACTATTAATGAGTGGTTACATGCAGCGGAATACATTGTTAGTGAAGGTAATCAAAATGTAGTGTTGTGTGAACGCGGTATTAGAACGTATGAAGAATATACGAGAAATACATTAGATTTAAGTGCGGTGGGAATAGTTAAACATTTAAGTCATTTACCAATTATTGTTGACCCAAGTCATGGTACCGGTAAATGGAGACTGGTAGAGCCAATGTCCTTAGCGGCAGTGGCAGCCGGTGCTGATGGTTTGATGATTGAAGTTCATCCTAATCCGGAAAAAGCATTATCAGATGGACCACAATCTTTAAATCCGGAAAACTATAATGAAGTAATGAGAAAAGTTTTCAAATTATCAGAGTTCATGAAAAACGAACTGTAAATTATGGATGAACGATAGTCGAACGGTAGTTAAATGATAT
>JAGPMH010000075.1 GCA_018052945.1 Negativicutes bacterium
ATTTATATATAGCTTTACAATATCTTTCTTAAATTCTGAATCAAATCGTTTTCCTTTCATTATCGACACCCCCTGGTTTTATTGTACCAGCCATTCTTGGTGTCCGCAAAAGGCAATACGGTTCAGTTTTAGAAGCTTTGTAAATTTCAAACGGCGAATTATATTTTTATTAAATAACCCTGACCGTAAAAACCAACGAAAACATCGAGACTCTATAGGATTTTGTGCATGAAAAACCGGACAGAAAATATTTCTGTCCGGTATAGACCACAACATTTGACAAAGAGCCAATAAAAACAACCCTGTAAAACCTTAAATCAACAAGGCTTACAGGGTTTTGTGTTCTTATTCCCACTCGATTGTCGATGGTGGTTTTGATGTTATGTCGTAAACAATACGGTTTACGCCTTTTACTTCGTTTACAATACGACGTGATACACGGTCTAATACTTCGTAAGGAATTTGAGCCCAGTCGGAAGTCATTCCGTCAGAGCTTGTAACAGCTCTTAATGCGATAGTGTGACAATATGTTCTTTCATCACCCATTACCCCAACCGAACGAATATTAGGTAGGCATGCAAAATATTGCCATATCTTACCTTCTAAGCCTGCTTTAGCAATTTCATCACGGAAAATTGCATCTGCTTCTCTGGTAATCGCTAATTTTTCTTCGGTGATTTCACCTAAAACTCTAATTGCTAAGCCCGGACCTGGGAATGGCTGACGCCATACTAAGTGATGAGGAATTCCAAGTTCAGTTCCTACCGCTCTTACTTCGTCTTTAAACAATTCTCTTAATGGTTCAATTAATTCTAATTCCATATCTTCAGGCAAGCCACCAACATTATGATGACTCTTAATTGTTGCGGAAGTTTTAGTACCACTTTCTACAACATCAGGATAAATTGTCCCTTGTACTAAGAAATCAATTTTACCCAATTTATTAGATTCTTCTTCAAACACTCTAATAAACTCTTCGCCGATAATTTTTCTTTTTCTCTCCGGATCGGAAACACCGGCTAATTTACCTAAGAACCTATCTTTCGCATTAACACGAATTAAGTTCATGTCAAATTGTTCTCTAAAGATAGCTTCAACTTGATCGCCTTCATCTTTACGCAATAAGCCATGATCAACAAAAACACAAGTTAATTGCTTGCCTACCGCTTTATGTACCATTACTGCTGCTACTGAGGAATCAACGCCACCAGATAACGCACATAATACTTTTTTGTCGCCAACTTTATCTTTTATTTCTTGAATTTTAGTTTGTGCAAAAGATGCCATATTCCAATCACCTTTTACATCGCAAATTTTAAACAAGAAATTATATAACATAGTTTTACCGAAAGGAGTATGTTCAACTTCAGGGTGGAATTGTACACCATATAGTTTTCTATCTTCATTCATCATTGCTGCAACCGGACATTCTTTAGTACGAGAAATAACACTAAAACCTTCAGGAGCTGCTGATACATAGTCCATATGACTCATCCAAGACTCATTATCACTATCGATGCCTTCAAACAGCGTTACTGTTGTATTAAGCACTACTCCGGTTTTGCCATATTCACCAACTTTTGCATTTTCAACTTTTCCGCCCAATGTATGTGCCATAAATTGATGACCATAACAAATCCCAAGTACTGGTACATTTAATTCAAATACTTTGGCATCAGCTTTCGGTGTATCATCACCATAAACACTGTTAGGTCCACCAGTAAAGATTATTCCAGCTGGTTTTTTTGCTTGTATTTGTTCAATGCTATAATCGTAAGGAACTATTTCACAATAAACGCCCCATTCTCTTACTCTTCTAGCGATTAATTGGTTATATTGCCCACCAAAATCCATAATTAAAATCATTTCTTTATTATCCACTAAACAATTCCTCCTCAGTCTTATCTAAACGACTATACCACATTTTTTTATTTGTTGTAAATACCTTTTAACAGAGTTTCTTTGCGCAAGTCTTTGCATTCACAATGACCTTCTGCTGGCATTTGTCTAATTGTATCTAAAATGATTTTACCAATCATCGGTGCATCATCATAAAAAATATCTTCTAATTCTTGATGTGACCATTTTTTAACCAAACCTTCACCGTAATTTACCACAAAATATAAACCGGCATAACAAGCACCTATTTCTCGTGCTAAGTATACTTCCGGACAAATACTTTGTCCTACAATATCGGCATGACCCTTTAGCATCGCAATTTCGGCCGGACTTTCAAAATGGCGACCTTCGGTATTAGCATAAATTCCTCTGGTAAATATTCTACCATTATAATTTCCCTTAGTGTTTTCAATCAGCTTTTCCCTTATCTCTTGACAGAGCGAATCCCGCATTATTAATAAATATTTACCCTCTAACCCAACGTCTTTGCGTTGAGATAAATCAAGATAATCATCCGGTATTAAAAAGTCTCTAGTGTCAAGCAAAGTATTAACCGTACCAACACCACCCTCGGCAATAATACGTTTTACACCAGCTTCACGGAAGACCCAAAATAATTGGCGAGAAGCATCGGCTCTACTTACACCGGTACGCCAACCATGCATTTTGCAGGTTAAAACTTTTTTATCACCAACCCTAAACAATCTAAACCACGGGCTTTGACCATAAGGTGTTTCAAAAAATAAATTATCTTCTAAAATTTCAATATCTTCAGCCATTGACTTGCTCGGAAAATCACTTGATAATGTTCCTGACCCGCCAATAACAGCATATTCTACTTTGGGAATGTTCATCTTAACACCTCTAAAATTTTTTAATTATATTGTATTCCGTATCACGTTGTGCCGGAATTTTACCACTTGCTGTAATCAGATTAACCATTTTATTGATAGACATCTCATATGCCGTACCAGCTGCTCTCACTACATTTTCCTCTAACATAATACTGCCTAAATCATTGGCCCCGAAGGCTAAAGTAATCTGACCAGTTTCTTGTCCTTGCGTTACCCAAGATCCTTGAATATGTTCAATATTATCTAAATAAATTCTGGTAACAGCCAATGTTCTTAAATATTCCCAAGCATTTGTCTTCTTACCACCAAGCTCAGTATTACCCGGTTGAAAAGTCCAAGTAATAAAAGCCCTAAAACCACCGGTTTTTTCTTGTAATTCTTTAATCTTTTGCATATGTTCTATTCTTTGTTCTAAGGTTTCTCCAAATCCAATAACCATCGTCGCTGTACTTTTCATGCCTATCTTATGTGCTTCTTCCATTACATTAAGCCACTGATCTGCTGTTATTTTTTTCGGACTTATTTTATATCTAATTTCATCCACTAAAATTTCCGCACCACCACCCGGTAGAGAGTCCAAGCCAGCTTCGTGTAGTGAAAGTAACACTGCCTTAACCGACATATTTTCCTGCTTAGCAATATGGACTATTTCGGCTGGTGAAAAGGAGTGAATCGTAATATTATACTTACTTTTTATCATTTTCAATAAATCAACATAGTAACCTAGTCTTAAGTTTGGATTTAACCCACCTTGAAGCATTATTTGTGTTCCACCGGCTTCAATAGTTTCTTTGATTTTTTCCATAATTACTTCATTACTCAAAACATAAGTATCAGAGTTTTCTTCTTTACGATAAAATGCACAAAACTTACATTCACTAGTACAAATATTAGTATAGTTGATATTTCTATCCACCACAAACGACACTACATTATCAGGATGTTTTTGTTGTCTAATTTTATCAGCCATTTTACCTAGCACTAAAATATCTTCATGCTTCAATAAATTTAAAGCTTCTTGGGCACTAATAGACATCTACTCAACCTCCACAAACTCTATTTTCGGCATTTTATCTATTAAGCCATTATTATAGGCTAACTCATAAAATTTTAACAGTGCTTCTTTGTGCTTAGCTGTAAAGTCCCAATTTAAAACCTTTAAATACTCACTTATTTGTTCTGACGTAAAAGAAACTTTATTTAGGACTGACTCAATCGCTAAATTTTTATTGTTAAAACCATCCTTAAATCCTTGTACTATTTTATCATGTGCAAATTTCAAGTCAGCTTTATCCAACTTAGCTTCATTATTAACAACCCACACTGCATAGACCATCGGCAATCCTGTCAAGACTTTCCACTCTGCTCCAATATCATAATAAAACAAATCTGCCTGCCGATTATGATAGGAAAATAACGCATCATCACCAATTAATAAGGTCGCTTCGGCCTCATTAGAAATGATATTATTCATATC
>JAGPMH010000076.1 GCA_018052945.1 Negativicutes bacterium
TAGTAGGGTTGTCCTCAGTTTTTTTAAATAATGCTATTAATAATAATAATCGAGCAAATATTATTTGGAAAATTAATAGTGCCACAGAACCTTTGTTTGCCAGCATTGAGGGACTTGCATTCGAGAGAGGTAGAACAAATGTTGTTTTATCTTCCAATGAACAAATTTCGATTAATAATAAAAACTTTATTATTAATCGACAAGCACAAGTTGATACTAATATTGCGATAGCACTAGAAAGGTTAAATGATATTGATCCGAGCTTAGCGAAAATCTTAGTTACTGATTATAATAATTACTTAAAATTGCGCAATGATGCTTCTGCTGAATTTGATAAAAATTCAAAAGATCGTAACCAGCTATTACGCAGAGAATGGCTAAGAAAATCAACAAATTTTATGTTTAATATTAAAAATATTATTGTATCCTTAAGAAAAAAAGAGCAAACGACGGATCTTTACAATTTATATCAGCGATTTCAGCTAGATTGTCTTGACTTTAGAATATACAGTGGTTATAGTTCTAGTGTTTTAACAGCATCTTTAAGTGCTGGTGACAAGATTAGCACTGATAATTACAATGAATTTTTTGATACTAGACTAAAAGCTGATTATATTTGGAATCATATTGAAAGTGAAATTACTGAATTCAAAAAAGAAAATTTGTTAATAAAAAGAGATATGATTTATAATCAATATTATAATTCATATCGTCCCTTACAAGATAAAATTCTAAAAAAGAGTTTAAATAATAGTGTTGCAAAAACTGATATAGACTTATTATCCCAAAACTCAATTCCGGCCTTAGATTCTATTTTTCAACTGATAAACGAAGTAAGTAATGAAAATAAGAAATTTGTCATGCAAAAAAAAGAAGAAGCATCACTAGAACTTAATATTGCCCTAATAGGTTTTACCTTTGTGATATTATTTCTTTTTTTCACTTGGCAATACTTTAAAATTAATTTATTTCAACCTCTTAAAATAATTATTAAATATTTAAAAATAATCTTAAATGGTCAAAAAGTTCAAGAGTTAGAATACGATATTCAACGCAATGATGAAGTTGGGATGTTAATTGAAGCTGTTAAAAAGCTACAATCAACAATGCAAGAAGAGATTCGACTAAAAAAGATTCATGAAAAAATGGCTATTACCGATAAATTAACCGGTGCTTTTAATAGACAAATACTGGATCAAGGCATTGATAAAGCAATTGCTCGAGCTGATCGTTATCATGAAGATTTTTCGCTACTATGTTTAGATTTAGATCATTTTAAAAAAGTTAATGATACTTGGGGCCATAATATCGGTGATGAAATATTAAAACAAACTGTTAATGTTGTTAAAAATAATATTAGGTCAGCAGATGTATTAGTAAGATTTGGCGGAGAAGAGTTTGTAGTATTAATGCCTCAAACCAGTCTGCAAAATGCGATTGTTGTTGCTGAGAAAATTAGAATGGCCATTGCTACAACAATTCATCCAATTGCCGGCAGTGTAACGGTCAGTATCGGTGTAGCACAAAAAAATTATAATGAAAAATTTGATTCTTGGTATAAAAGAGGCGATGAAGCTCTTTACAAAGCAAAAAAAACTGGTAGAAATAAAGTTATTGTTGCAACAGCAATAGTAGAGAACGAGAACCCTGTATTAGCATTAACTATTGGTTGGCGGCAAGAATGGGAAAGTGGTAATAGTGAAATTGATTCTCAGCACAAAAAACTCCTAGAAATAGCTAATGATTTATTTGAAAATATAATGGTTTCTAAAGCTGATATGACAATAATAATGGATAAAGTTGAAATAATTTTAACAGAAATTAAAACTCATTTTGCCGCTGAAGAAGTGATATTAAAAAAAATCAACTATAATAACTTCGATGAACATGTTACTTTACATCATGAATTATATGAAAAGGCTTTAATACTAAAACAAGATTATGTATCTGGAAAAGCAAAAACGTCAAAATTAATTGCCTATATTTTAGATGATGTAGTGCTAGAACATATGTTGAGTGAAGATCAAAAATTCTTTCCTTATTTATAATATTATCTCGTTTAGTAAAAGATGATTTGACACAAATATTTTTTTTTGCTAGAATAATAAAAAAATAAGATACGATTAAGGTGCTACAAGTAATTGTAGATAATAGGGAAGTCAGAGCAGTAATATGCATAAGCGCGGGCCCACCACTGTACCGAGGAGAACTTACAATGCCACTTATCGGGAAGGCGTAAGATTTTGTTGATTCGGGAGCCAGGAGACCTGCCTAAATCGTTGAAAACCTTTGTGGACAAAAGGCTTTTTTGGTATATTACCAAAAAAGCCTTTTGTTTTTTATGAAACATTTATATAACAAGGAGATTAAGATGAGTTTATTATTAAATAGTACAAAAGTTATAATCCCCCCTGATGCTGAAGTTATGGATAAGGTCACTAGTATTTTACAAGGTGATAATATTATTAATGGTGATTTAGGTTTGTTAAATGTTATGATTAGAAAATATGCCGGAATTAGAAGAACTATTACACCGCCTTTGACGAAAAATTGTATGGTTGTAACTTGTGCTGATCATGGGGTTGCACAACAAGGAATAAGTGCTTATCCGGTTGAAACAACAGTTCATATGACAGCAAATTATTTAGTTTCTAAAGGTGCAAGTGCGAATGCTTTTGCTAATTATTGTAATGCTGATATGGTTGTAGCAGACATGGGCGTATGTGGAGATTTATCTCATGTCGCTGGTTTACTACATAAAAAAATTGCCTATGGAACTGCTGACTTTACCAAAGGTCCGGCTATGAGCAGGGAACAAGCAATATTAGCAATTGAAACCGGTATTGAAATTGTTAACGAAAAAGTCAAAGAAGGATATAGTTGTTTTAGTTTAGGAGAAATGGGGATTGGAAATACAACCTCATCAGCTGCAATAGTTGGTGCATTTACTAAACTACCTCCGGAAATTGTTACTGGTAGAGGAACAGGAATTTCCGATAGTAGATTAGAAATTAAAATTGCGGTTGTCAAAAAGGGATTAGAGATTAATAATCCTGATATTACAGACGGTGTAGATGTTCTTGCTAAAGTAGGTGGCTTTGAAATTGGTGCTTTAGCTGGAGTAGTTTTAGGTGCTGCAATTAATAAATGTCCTGTTGTTATTGATGGACTAAATACTACTGCATCCGCTTTAATTGCTAATGCGATTAATCCATTATGTAAGGAGTATATTTTTTCCTCGCACTTATCAGGTGAGCCTGCTCATATAAAAGCTTTAGATTTATTAAACTTAAAGCCTTGTGTAGATATGAAAGTATGTCTAGGAGAAGCTATTGGTGCATCAGTTGTTATGGAATTACTAACTTGTGGCACTAAAATACTACAGAATTTAGTTAATAATGAAGTCCTGGAGGAAAAATAATGTTAACAAATTTCAAATTTAATATTCCTGAACTAGATATAGAAGCTATGGAAAAATGTCAAATAAGATTAGATAATTTAACAAAACCATTAAATAGTTTATATTATTTTGAGTTAATAGCAAAAAAAATTGCTGGATTAACTAGTAATCCTAAGCCTGCAAAAATTAATAAAATGATAGTTGTATTAAGTGAAAACTCTGAAATAAGTATCGCAACTAAAGTATTTGCTGAACATGTAAATGCTCAAACAATGCTACTAAACCTTGATAACATAATAACTAATATGAGTTTTAATAGTAGTGATGACTATATAAAAACAGGCTTAGAACTAGCTACAAATAACAAATTTAAAACCTTTGATGTAATTGGTTTAGGCCAGATTTCTTCGAAAATAGTTGCCAGTACTAATGAGTTTATAAAATTATATTATAACAACAATACAATTAGTCTTGATAATATTAGAAATAAAGACATTCTAATTATTTCAGGGTTTATTATCGGTCTAGCTCAAGCTGGTAAGGCGGTGGTAATTGATGGTATAGCATCTACTGCGGCTGCTTTAATTGCTACAAGCATAGAGC
>JAGPMH010000077.1 GCA_018052945.1 Negativicutes bacterium
TTTATTCTGCTGGCATCTCCTCTAATGTAACTGCTACAATTTTATTTTTCCCTTGCCGGTTTATCTCAACATTAACAACACTACCGACATTCTGACTATCTAAGGCTTCACGCAATTGTGCCACATTATTAGTTGGCAGATTGGCAATATTTAAGATAATATCGCCTTCTTGTAACCCAGCGTTACTAGCCGGAGCATTAGGAGCAACTTTAACTATTAATACTCCACTGTCAAAATTAACTTGGTAGCCTTGCTTGGTCGCAATATTTTTATCAACAATACCTATTCCTAAATAGGCTCTAACTACTCTGCCTTTAGTAATTAAAGATTCGACAATCGGTCTAACCGTGTTAATCGGTATCGCTAAGCCAATTCCTTCAACCCCTTCAAGGGCAATCTTCGCACTATTAATGCCGATAACTTGCCCATCGGCATTTACTAATGCCCCGCCAGAATTACCGGGATTAATGGCCGCGTCAGTTTGCAGTAAACTAAATCTGCGTTCACCGATTTCAATGGAGCGATTTAAGGCGCTGATAACACCGGTAGTTACACTGCCTTGAAACTCTAACCCCAAGGGATTACCAATCGCTATTACCGGCTCACCTACTACACTAGCATCAGAATCACCTAATGTTGCGCTCGGTAAATTAGTGTCTTCAACTTTTACCACTGCTAAATCCGTCGCCGGATCAGCACCGAGAACTTTCCCTGCTAGCACTCTACCATCTGCTAAGGACACTAAAATTTCTTGGGCATTAGCAATAACATGATTATTAGTAATAATATAACCGTTAGGATCAATTATTACGCCTGAGCCGGTGCCTTGATCCACTAATACTTTGTTATTATACCAATCCCGCGCCAAAGCTTTATTAGTTATCCCCACAACCGCCGGCCCTACCGTTTGAGCAACTTTTACCACCGGCGTATTACGAGCAGCACTTAAGGGTTGTTTCGGCGGTGGGGTTAAGTTCGGTAAATTATTAGTTAGGGTAAGTAAATTTTTTTGATAAATATTGTTGGCATAGGTCACTAAACTGCCACCTATCAACATCCCAATTAATAATACAATAATATATGGAGTAATTTTTTTATAATTAATATTCATAATAGATTCCTCCTACACTTATTTATATTCCCACAATTTCATTAGGCTTAGTTAATTTAATTTCTAGGTCTAGCTTTAAATCTAACCCTTGCTCTTCAAGAATAGTATTGACTGTTTTTTGGGCAATCTTAGGGGTATTATTTTCTTCGCTAAGATGTGCTAATAAGACCTTACAGTGTTTTTGTTTATTCATCCGTGCTAGCGTCCACGCTGCATCCATATTGGAAAGATGACCTTTATTACTTAAAATTCGTTGTTTTAAGTAATAAGGATAAGACCCATTTTTCAAAATATCAACATCATGATTAGATTCTAGTACTAGGTAATCTGAATAATCAATACACTTTTTAGCTGTGGTTGTGACAAAGCCTAAATCTGTTGCCACAGTACATTTTTGATCATTGGCAAAAATACTAAAACCGATCGGATCGGCGGCATCATGTGAGATATCAAACGTTTCTATTTTGACTTTGCCCAAATCTAAACTGTTATAAATCGGTCTAAAACATTCTTTTGGTATATCATTTTTACAAAACATCGCTTGAAAAGTATCACTACGCGAGTAAAGTGGTGTTTTATACTTTTTCGTCAGCGTTGGTAAACCGCTAATATGGTCACGATGTTCATGAGTAATTAGCACGCCATCTAACGTAGCAATATCAATATTCAGTTCATCCAGGCAATTTTTTATTCTTCTGGCACTGATTCCGGCATCAATTAATAAATTAGTATCGCCACTTTGTACCAAGGTCGCATTGCCTTTGCTCCCACTTGCTAATACATGAACCTTCATATTTTACCTCTTATTTTAAAGTTCTAACGCTATTTGTGCTCTTACCGCGCTCGCTACCTCAGTTGGTATCGCCGTTAATAATAACTCTCTGATTTGTGCTAACTGTTGCTGACTTTTTGCTTCAAACCGTAATGTAAAGAGTGGTTCAGTTACCGAAGCTCTAATCATTCCCCAGCCATCAGCAAATTCTATTCTGACGCCATCAATTAAATTGGGGTTATACTCTTTTAGTTTTTCTGCTATCTCGGCTAAAACTTCCTCTTTGTCATTATGTTTATAGTGAATCCGATATTCCGGTGTCACTAGGTAATTAGGAATTTCGTCTATCAATTGCGACAATTTACCTTTTTGCATCACATATTCCGCTACTTTAATTCCGCCAAACATTCCATCGTCGTTACCTAATTCTGAAAAGAAAAAGTGTCCGCTGATTTCGCCGGCAAAAAATGCTTTTTCTTTGATAAATGCCATTTTGCTGAAGGTATGACCGGCTCTTGCCATAATAGCTCTACCCCCGGCCTTAGCAATTTCTTCCGGCACCACCATTGAACATTTGGCATCATAAATAATATTGCCACTGCCTTGTTGCAAATAATAGCGTGACAACAATACTAAAATATCATCATTGTCAACAGCTCTACCGTTTTCATCAACAAAGGCCGCTCGATCACCATCGCCATCAAACGCCACCCCTAAGTCCGCATTTGTTTCTAAAACTTTTTGACATAGCGCTCCTAAATTAGTCGGGATAGACGGATTCGGCGAGCGGTTAGGGAAGTTTCCATCAGGCTCACAAAACAGTTCTACTACATCATAACCACAAGCTCTAAACAAGTTTGGGGCAATCTTAGACACCGCTCCATTGCCGGCATCCAACACCACTTTAAGCTGACCTTTCTTCGCTTTAGCACTAATATAGTTAATGTAATCATCAATAATATCAATAGTCGTAACAACACCGTTACCATCAACTTTAGCATCGACCTGCACCAAGCGTTCAATCTCTTTGATGTCTGCTTCCTTCACCGGATTTTCTCCTAATACTAATTTAAAACCGTTATATTGAGCCGGATTGTGAGAAGCGGTTATCATCACTCCACCTTCGGCCATTTGAGTTTTAATTGCGTAATAAAAAACCGGAGTCGCTACAATACCAATATCAATAACTTCACAGCCAGAAGCTTTTAAACCTGCTATGATAATATCCTTAAAAGTTACCGTAGTAGTTCTGATATCACCACCTACTACAACTTTTTTATTTTGCAATTTTACACCAATAGCTCTGGCAATTTTTTGTGCCATCTCTATTGTTAACTCACTTAAGGCCACGCCTCTAATATCACAAGCATGAAATAATGCCATATAATTCTCCTTAAACTTAAATATTAATAATAATTCTTATTTTAAACTTTAATTTTTTTTCTTACAAGCTATATTTATTTACTTTTGTTCTCTGGATAAATATAGTAAGCTTATTATGATTTAATTATTATAGAAAGGTCTGATAAAATGAAACAACCGTTATACAAATATCTTTATTTTCAGGTTATTGTCGCTATAATTATTGGTATTTTATTAGGTCATTTTCAACCAACGCTCGGCTCCAACTAGGTGACGGCTTTATAAAGTTGATTAAAATGATTATCGCACCAATTATCTTTTGTACCGTAGTAATTGGAATCGCCAGTATGGGCGATGTAAAAAAAGTAAGGCGGGTCGGTGGCAAGGCGCTCCTCTACTTTGAAGTATTATCAACAGTAGCCTTAACCATTGGTTTAATCATTATGAATTTCTTTCGTCCAGGTTCCAATATGAATGTTGATGTTAGCTCCTTAGATCCAGCTTCCGTAGCCAATTATACCAAAGCTGCTTCTAGCAATCATGGGTTTGCGGATTTTTTGTTAAATATAATTCCCTCTACGGTCGTTG
>JAGPMH010000078.1 GCA_018052945.1 Negativicutes bacterium
AGAGTACTTGGTTGGAAACGACCTGGGAGGTTAGGTAGTTGCTGGTTATATTCCTTGATAGCTCAGTTGGTAGAGCAATCGGCTGTTAACCGATCGGTCGTAGGTTCGAGTCCTACTCAAGGAGCCAAATTTTTGAGCAATTAATAAATTATTTTATTAATTGCTTTTTTGTTTTAAGGAGAATTTATGGCTAGCAAGTATTATGCGGTATTGGTTGGTAAAACCAAAGGGGTATTTACCAATTGGGATGAGTGCAAAAAACAAATACATGGTTATCCAGGTGCTCTTTATAAAAGTTTTTTAACATTAAGAGAAGCGGAGCAATACTTAACACAAGGTCAACCGCAAAAAAAATGCAACGAAACTGTGCCGAAAAACTCTTATGAAATTTATGTTGATGGAAGTTATCAAAATAGTCGGTATAGCTGGGGTTTTGTTGTAATGAAAAACGATGAGATAATTCATGAAGATTGTGGGCTGGGCACTAATGAACAAGCTGCTTTATCACGCAATGTTGCTGGAGAATTAGAAGCAGTGATTAATGCTGTTAAGTGGACACAGAACAATAAAATAGAACATTTTTATATTTACCATGATTATATTGGAATTTCAGAGTGGGCATTAGGACGTTGGAGAACTAATAATAATTTGACAAAAAATTATGCTAGCTTTATAAAAGAATATTTACCATATATTACATTTATAAAAGTAGCAGGTCATAGCGGAATTAGAGGAAATGAGATAGCAGATCAACTTGCCAAAAAAGCTTTACAAGAAAATAATTAGCTTTAAAATGTTAGAAGGATGCCCTTCTAACATTTTTATTTGAAATTTTTAAAGGATTTTGGCGTAGAATGTAGAAAAAGTTTGTAAGGAGTGGTATTTTTGCCTAAAATTTTTTTAAATATTAATAAAGAATTAAAATATGAATTATTAGGTATTACCTTAACCGCGTTGGGGATTATTGCCTTTATAAGTTTATTAGGCTTTAGTACTGGACCGATAGGGCAATCTTTTGCTAAAATACAGCGTTATTGTTTTGGGATTGGTGCCTATTTGTTGCCATTAATGGTAATGATGATTGGTATTCGATATATTATAAAGCGACTAGAAATAGTTTATTCTTTAAAATTTTTTGGGATAATTACATTTTATTTATCAGCGCTGGCAATATATCATCATTTTAAAATTACACCTGGGGCAGAAATTATGCCGGAAAGTTTAACTGATGGTGGCGGTATCATTAGTGGTTTTATTGTGTTTTTTTTGCGAAAAATTATTGGCGTTGATGGTGCTATTATTGTTTTATTTACAATTTTAATTTGTGCGTTATTGTTAATCACTAATTGGTCGCTAGCACTAGGATTACTAAAAACAAAAAAAATAATTAAAACTGAATTTGAAAATACTAAAGAGGCTTTATCAGATAAATATCAGTATTTTAATAATAGTTTTGATGTTGAAGCTAACACTAACAAGAGTGAAATTTATAACCAAGAAAATGATATTATAGAAAAGAAAATAAACGATAAGAAACTTAAATTCCCTATTATAATGGAAAATGATAGTGTTGAAATAAAAGAAATAAAGCAAAGTAAAAAAGAAAAAATCAAGGAGGCAGTTAAGCCCCCAACTGAAATAATTGAATTATTGGATAATGTTGCTAACGATGGTTATATTTTACCTTCAATATTCAATATTTTGAATAAGGTGGAAAAACCTAAAAATACTAAACTAACAAAAGAAATTGTTGATAATGCTAAACTCTTAGAAGAAACTTTAGAAAGTTTTAATGTTAAGGCAAAGGTAGTTAATGCAACAGCAGGTCCGGCGGTTACTAGATATGAATTAGAACCAGCGGCCGGAGTAAAGGTCAGTAAAATAGTTAATTTAGCTGATGATTTAGCATTAAAACTAGCTGCTCCCGGAATTAGAATAGAAGCTCCAATTCCAGGAAAAGCTGCAATTGGCATTGAAGTTCCTAATAAAAATTTAGTCGGAGTTCAGTTAAGAGAAGTATTAGAATCTGAAAATTTTCAGCAGGCCAGTTCAAAATTATCAGTTGGCTTAGGTAAGGATATTGCAGGTCAAGTTGTTATCGCTGACTTAGCAAAAATGCCACATTTGCTAGTAGCAGGAGCAACTGGTTCGGGGAAAAGTGTTTGTATTAATACTTTAATAACCAGCATTCTCTTTAAAGCTAAGCCAGATGAAGTGAAGTTTATTTTAATCGATCCTAAAATGGTAGAATTATCAAATTACAATGGTATTCCGCATTTGATGATACCTGTTGTTACGGATTCTCGCAAAGCCGCCGCCGCACTTAACTGGGCTGTCCATGAAATGGAAAAACGTTATGCTTTATTTGCGGCTAATGGCGTGCGTGATATGGAGCGGTTTAACAAAAATAATAATGACAATAAAATGCCATCAATTGTTATTATTATTGATGAATTAGCTGATTTGATGATGGTTGCACCGGGCGACGTTGAAGATGCAATTTGTAGATTAGCACAAAAGGCAAGAGCGGCTGGATTGCATTTAGTACTAGCAACCCAAAGACCGTCAGTTGATGTAATAACTGGTATAATTAAAGCTAATGTTCCATCTAGAATTTCTTTTTCTGTTTCATCACAAATTGATTCACGAACCATTTTGGATATGGGTGGAGCAGAAAAACTATTAGGTAAAGGTGATATGCTTTATAATCCGGTTGGTTTTTCTAAACCGCTGAGAGTTCAGGGGGCATTTATTTCAGATAGTGAAGTAGAATTGTTATTAGACTTTATTAAAAAACAAGGAGAACCTGAAATAAATGAAGAAATAATATCCTTTACGGAAGAAACAACTAGTAGTGAAAATAGTAGTAACAGTGAATCAACAGAATTTACTGATGAATTACTTCAAGCTGCGATTAATATGGTTTTTGAAACAGGGCAAGCTTCAGTTTCAATGTTACAACGTAAGTTTAGAATAGGTTATACTAGAGCAGGTAGATTGGTTGACACTATGGAAAACATGAAGATTGTTGGGCCCAATATTGGAAGTAAACCACGTGAGATTTTGATGACAAGAGAGCAAGTTAACACTATGTATTTTGACGTTTAAATGTTTTAGGAGGTTTATATTGATGTCATTTGTTGGAGACATTTTAAAAGCTGAGAGGGAGAAACAAAAGCTAAGTATAAAAGATATTGAAAGCGGTACCAATATAAGGAGCTTATATATTACTGCGATAGAAGAAAATAAGTTTGATGTATTACCAGGAGAAGTTTACCTTAAAGGATTTTTAAGAAGTTATGCTAATTTTTTAAATATTGATAGTGATTATTTACTACAAGTTTATAAAGAGCAAAAAGTTGAACTAGATTCCGAAGCTGAAGTTACCGAAGAAAAAGAAAGTATTAAGCCGAAGAAAAAAGTACGAAAAGGTAGAGTTACAATTTTATTGGCAATAGTTTTATTATTTTTAACAGCAATAATTTATTATGTTATGAACAATGATTCCAATAGTGCTTCTAATGCTAAAATTAATAATGAACCAGTAGCAAAAGTTTCATCGAAAGCAATTGTTAAAAATGAAGGTACTAAACCGGTGAATGAGGTCAATAAAAAATTGTCGTTAAAAGCTGAATTTGTAGGAGATTGTTGGATTCAAGTTTTAAGTGATAATAAGGTTGTTTTTGAAGGAATGGCGAAAAATAAAGATAAATTTGAATGGTTAGCAGAAAATGAATTTAGCCTCAAAATAGGTAATGCTGGTGCCGTAAAACTTAATTTAAATGATAAGGATTTAGGT
>JAGPMH010000079.1 GCA_018052945.1 Negativicutes bacterium
TAGTATTGGTGTATTAATAAATATTGGACGATATAATGCGAAGTTACGACGTGATAATAAAATGAGCCAAGAACCAGAAGTTATTAAACGCAAGTTAAGGTTAGCGAAAAATTAAAAGAAGCAAATAATTACTATGAAAATAGAATTATTTGCTTTTTTTTTACAAATGGTTTTTAATTATAGTGATAGCAGGAAAATAAAAATCAAAAAGGAGTGTAGTAATGACAGTAGAGCAAAATCAGCAAGAAGAATTACCAACTACAAATAATAACAGAAAGAAAATGTTAGCGTTAATTAGTGTTTTAATAATAGTATTAGCAGGATTAGGGTGGTATTTTTTATACTTTATCAAAACACCGGTCTATTCTTTGAATATTGTTAGAGAAGCGATTGCCAAGCATGACGTTAATAAATTTAATAAGCATGTTGATGTTGATAATATTTTAGCAAAGGGCTATGACGATGCGATCACAGCAATGGTTGATAGTGATAAAAAAATTGATGCTAATACAAAAGTTTTTGTGAAGGGATTATCGCAAATGTTTAAAGCGCCAATTACCGCAATGGCGAAAGAAGGCATCTTAAAATACGTGGAAATTGGTAAATGGCAAGATGAAGCAACCGAGAATCAAGAGGCTGTTGTACCGAACAAAACTGGAATGAATAGTGATAACTTGGTTGATAAAACCGGCTTAAAGGAATCAAAATTTAAAGATATCGCTTATACTAAAATTGATGGTGACATTGCGGTAGTAGGAATAACATTATTTGATGAAAAAATTAACAAAGACTTTATTGCGGAATTAAAAATGAAGAAATTATCAGATGGAACTTGGCAAGTTATAGAATTTGCGAATTTAAAAGAATATATTAATACTGTCCAAGCGGCGAAAAATAATAAGTAACAAACAAAAAAACAGGTTATCTGTCATAGATTACCTGTTTTTTGCTTCTAATCTTAATAGAAATTCTTTTATTTTTAAGCCACCGGCATAACCGACCAAGGTTTGGTCGCTACCAATGACGCGATGACAAGGGATTATTAAGGGTAGCTGGTTTTTATTATTAGCACTACCAACAGCTCGATAGGCGGTGGGGCGGTTAATCAGAGTCGCAATATCTTTGTAAGAGCGAGTTTCGCCATAAGGAATAGTTAGTAAGCTTGACCAAACTTTTTTTTGAAAAGCAGTGCCCTTAGCTTGATACGGAAAAGAAAAAACTTTCAAAGTTCCAGCAAGATAAGCTTGTATTTGGTAAGCGGCTTCTTCTAATAAGGCAGTTTTATGATTGGTAAAATCAAGCGGAGCGTTATTATTAAAATAAAGTTTTGTTATAACATTATTTTCTTGGCAGAGACTGAGCTTACCAATTTCAGTTTCAAAAGAAAAAGCATTTTTCATAAAAGGCCTCCAACGCAAAGGATTTTGCTATTATAGCAAGAATTAGTAGGTATAACTAAGTTAAAGGAGAAATGTTTATGGATAAACTAAGCCGGAAACTTAAATTTATTATAGCATTATTAGGGTGCTTTGTTGTTATTAATTATAATAATAACAGTCAGGCGGCAGGCTGGCAGATTAGATATAATACCGTTATGTCTAATAGCGAAAATGCAGTGTATGAATTGCTTTTTAACGAGGAAACTGTCGATTATATATTGGTGAGCGGTCAGGTTTATGCAGATTTTAAAGCGATTAAGTTTCGCGATAAAACCGCAGTAACGGCAAACTACCTTACGAAAATGTCTAAAGTTCAAATTTATGTTAATAATGAATATTATGGTGCTAGTGATTGCACTTTGGAAGAAGCGATATATCGAGTCGTTAACGTGTATATTTATCATTACTATTAAGAAAAAGGCTGTAGCTTTAATAAGCTACAGCCTTTAAATATTGAGATTTGCAGGATTGTTTTTGGCAATCTCTTGATATAAATTTAGCACTTGGGGATAATTGATAATGAAGTAATTATTGTTGTAACAAATTAATAAGTAGGGAGCATGGGTGTTAAGGTGTTCAAAGACAAAAGCTTTCTGTCCGTTTTTTAGTTCGAAAAATCCTGAATTAAAAGCATAACTGTCAATGCCATGGATTTTATTGATGGGTAACCATTCATCATTAGTGATAAGCGCTATTTGAGCAACATTTAAATTTATTTCTTCCTTCATGACCGGAGATTTTAAGGACAATAAATTATTATCCAGCGTAATCCCAGAGCCGACAATAGAAAAGATGGAAAAGCTGAATTGAAATAAAACACTGAAAATGATAATACTATGCATTATTATCATTATTAATAGTGATTCAGTTTTTTTATAAAGTTTTATTTTCCATAATATCAAGGGTATTAATACTAAAAAAATCATTAATACACTTAATACCGGCCAAGGAAATAGACAGGTTTTAATAGCGGAAAAGCCGTCAATGGTGTATTTTAGCATAACAACATCCTTTACCTTAAAATAAAACTTAAAATTAACGCTACATAATGGTAAATTTCTCTATTTTATACAAAATACCTGCCAGGATATATCCTAAAGACAAGTTTTTTCTGCAATGAAACAGCTTAAGAACGTTTATCAAATAATTTTATTTTTTTTAGGTTGATATTACCAGCAATAATTGACAATAAAATCAGACAGACGCCCACCCATTGTAATAGCGTTACCGTTTCAGCTAAGATCAGGACGGATAAGGTTATTGCTACGGGCAGCTCTATCGCTGATAAAATAGTGCCAAGGCTAGGGCCGATATGTGGTAGGCCGATGGAAAAGAGTAATGGAGGCAAGGCAACTCCAAATAGTCCAAGCACTAGTCCGTAACCCGAGAATTCTTTTAAAACATTAAGATTAATGAAAAGGTTAGGGCTGAATACTAATAATACAAAGATTAAGGCACCGATGGAAATAAGAAAACTTTTTAAGAGTGGTGAGGTCTTGGTTTGTACGACACCACTGAGATAGATTGAGCTGGTATAACTTAATGCTGATAGTAATCCCCACATCAGTCCTTGGCGGGAAAATGATATTGGCGTTGTTGTAAGGGCATTAGCGGCAAGGACTGAACCTACTAATAAGATGATAAGGCAAAATATTTTAGAAAAAGTCGGCTTATTGTTATGAAATAGCCAATCGCAGATAGTTCCTAGCCAAACAAACTGAAATAAAAAAATGATGGCTAGTGAGGCGGATACAGTTTGTAAAGATTGATAATAAAATATTCCGGTTAAGCCAAAGGGAATCCCCAGCGCCATCAGTTTGAGACTTTGTAGTAGGGTGGGAACTTGTTTAGTGTTAAATAAAAAAGTTGTACCGCTGATGATTGTGCCAAAGAAGTATTGCCCGATTGTTACGGCCTCAACACTAAACCCTGCGGCATAAGCAAGTTTTACAAAGGTCGATAATATTCCATAACAACAGCCTCCCAACAAAACAAAAATAGCATATTTAAAATTATGCAAATTTATTCCCCCTTACAAAAATAAAACGCCACAAAATTACCCAAAGGATAATTTTGTGGCGAAAATAGAAATTTCTACAAAAATCCACAACCAAA
>JAGPMH010000080.1 GCA_018052945.1 Negativicutes bacterium
GGTAATTAACACTCTCGCCTCTAAACTCTATTTTTTCTAAATCAAACCCCAGCTTAGTAAGCCTTGCTATGATTTGTTTTACTCCATCTTCGTTACTAAAAATACTGCTTTTTAGCAACAACTTACTATGAGAAATTTTTTGCAATATTTCTTTCCATAGCAACAAGATTTCATCTGTAGTTTTTGTGAAATTATTAAAACTTCCAAAAACAATATAGTTATCACTTTTTTTATTAATATCCGGAAAATTTTTCAGCGGTTGGTAACACCACTGCGTTTGGGGCAATATCAACATTTTTTCACTAAAATATTGAGTATTAAAGCCATCATTTTCACAATAAATATCAGTAAAATAATAGTCGACAGTTTTCAGTCCGGTAGTATTAAAATAACCAATCCCACTAACTTGGAGCGGTGCCGGCTTATAAGCTAGCACCGGCAGTAAATTATTTTTAGTATGTCCGGCTAAATCAACTAAGATGTCAATATTATCTTTATATATTAATTCCGCAATTTGAGCATAACTATCTGCTGTTATATTACGCCAATTATCAACTTTACTTCTTATGTCAGCACTATAATCATCTTCTTGTCCATAGGCATAACAATAAACCTCAAAAACACTTTTATCATAATCATTAAAAAAAGTGTAACTGAAGTTAAGTACAACATGGTTTCGTAAATCCGGAGAAATATAGCCTATTCTAATTTTTTCTTTCGGCTTAAAATCATGCTGATATAGTTTTATATTTTTAAAAAAATCATTATATTTTAAATGTTCTGTTGACAGCTTGGCTAATGAAATATCTGCTAAGTAATTTAAGTTAAATAAATAATTGCTATAATCAATCAATTTATCATTTAAATCTACCGAATAATTACTGGCTGCTAAATAAGCTTTGCTACTTTTTTTCGCATCACCTAATAATTTATAAGTATTCCCTAACAGATTATAACTAAGACTCAACACTTGATTATTAGCAGGATTGCTAGCTACTAGGAGTTTTGTTAGATTATCAACCGTACTTTCATACTCTCCACTCATATAACTAAGGCGTGCTTTTAAAAACAACACTGAGCTAGCATTTGGTGTTAATTCTGATAAGTATTCACAATAAGCCTGCGCACTATTTAAATCATTCAACTCAATATAACAGCTTACAATATCACAAAGTGCTTGAGCATCATTACTATTAGTATTTAAATAATTTCTCAATAACACAATAGCCTTGGTATAATTGCCTTCATTAAGATATCTTGTTATATCATTATAGTTAATAGAGTTTTTTACTACCTTATCTTCTTTATTGATAAGCTCTTTATAGACAAAGCAATATTTTTCTTCCAATTCCATCATATACTGCTTAGCATTCATTAAACTTGAGTTTTGTAAAAGCCCTCGTAAGCTAGCTCTTAATTCCTGTAATAATGCTATATTATTGGCCAAAACAACGGCTTTATCAATATATTCAGCTGAACTATAACAAATTAATTCTTCTAACCCTGCATTTTTCAATAAGCTATAACCAAAGCGAGAGCCATGACTTTCGCCAACCAACGTCAGAACTGGCACCCCCATATAAAGAGCCTCACAAGTTGTTGCTCCTCCTTGGTAGGGATAAGTATCTAGTGCTATATCAATATCAGCATATTGTGCTAAATAATCACTGCTAAAGCCTCGCAAATCAATTCGCTCTATCGGCATAGCAAGTTTATTCATTTTATCTACTACAAAGTTGATACCATCTACACTATTAAATATTTTGCTTTTTAACACTAATTTAGATTTAGGCACCTTCTCTAAAATACTGTTCCAAACTACTAACATTTCATCGGTAACTTTATTAAAATTATTAAAACTACCAAAAGTAATATAGTTATTTTTCACTGCCGGCAAAGTAGACACTGCTCCCATATCAATTAGCGGACTATAGCAAAAATGGGAATGTTCTAACGATAAAAGTTGTTCACTAAAAAATTCATCATTTTTGCCAATCGGATCACAATTAATGTCTGTCAAAAAGTAATCTACAGTTTTAAGTCCGGTCGTGTTAAAATAGCCAATCCCACTTATTTGTAGAGGCGCAGGCTTATAAGCTAACACCGGCAATAAGCTATGGGCAGTATGTCCGGCTAAATCTACTAAGATATCAATATTATCAGCATAAATTAGCTTAGCAATATCTTCATATTCTAAATTATCTACATTCTGCCATTTATCAACTACCGCCTTTAGCTTAAAAGTAATATCATCTGCTAACCCCTTAGCATAACAAAAAACTTCAAAAACATTTCTGTTGAAATTCGCCAGCATAGTATAGGAAAAATAACTAACAGCATGTTGTCTAAAATCCGGTGAAATATAACCTATTCTAATTTTTTTCTTGTTAACTTTAAAATTATGTTCAAACTGTTTTATGTCAGAAAAAAAATCATTGTATTTTAAGTGCAATGAGTATTTTTCTGTTGCTGAAAGCTTTTCCGAGTAATTCGCCGTAAATAAGGCATTGCTATATTCTACAAGCTTTTGCTGTTCATTTTTTTCTAATAAGCTACACTCAATAAAAGCTTCAACGGCCTTAATCGTTTCATTAATTAACGTATACGCTGACCCTAATAAACTCCAAGCCTCTACTAACGACTTATGATATAAGGTATCGTCTTTATTATTATTTTGCTCCGCTACAATTAAACTTATTACAGTTTTCAACAATTCAATTTCTTCATTAATCTTTAATTGTTTCTTATAAACATACGCTAAAACAATATAAGCTCCAACATAAAGCTCATCAATTGCTAGGACTTTTTCGATATAAAAAATAGCTTTAGCAAAATCATCTTTATGCATATAGGCAGATGCTAAAATATAAAGTGCATCTACATTATTGTTATCAATATTAAGAATATTGACTCCATTATCAATAGCATCATCAAATCTTTTTTCCGCTATACAAGAAGCTGCTAAGTTTGTCAAATAAACAATATCTGCCTGATTTCTCTTATTATTCATAGCTGTCTCCTTATATTGTTATTTTTATATAATATCCACATATTCTTTCAAAAAACATTCACAATATTTATAGTAATTTTCATCTATTTCTTTATCGCCACAAGCATGCATTACCCAAGATTTATCAACATTTTGAACCATATTGGGTTACGCGGACAGGTTAAATGGCGAGTATCTCCTCATTTCGTACATTAGCGGAGAAATGCCACCTAATGCACTATGACGTCTTCTGGTATTATAATAATCAAACCAATTTT
>JAGPMH010000081.1 GCA_018052945.1 Negativicutes bacterium
GAAAAATTTGCAGTCGCCGGCTGATAGTGAAAAAATGATGTTTTTTGTGCCGGTTGATGAAGTTAAAGAACCGTTGGTGTTGGAGTTTTCGCTTAATGAAACATATACTTTAAGTGAAGCTGAGTACTTAATAACGCTGTATAGCAAAAAGCATATTTTGCAAAATATTAAAAGAGAATTATTGTAAAATATTACAAGAGGAAAAAATATAATAAAGACTAAAAGGTCTGAAATTTATAAATTGACATTGTTTACCTTAATCGTTTACAATGGGTTTATGATGACGAAGAGGTCATGCCCTTAGGGCATGACCTCTTTTATATTTTATGAAGAAGAAAAGGTGTGATTTTATGTGGGAATGGTCTAATAGTGCAGTAGAAAAACTATTGATACAAACTTCGGCTTATGCCAAAGGAGAACTATCACAAATTCTTAAAGAAAAAGATTATCCCAGTAAGTGGCGTGGCTTAGTAAAGAATATCAATGATATTGTTAAATTATTACGGAAATTTACAACGTCAACTCAAGTTTCAGCCGGTAAAGTTTCAGCAGCAGTACAACAACTTAATAACCAAATTAATGAGTTAAATGGTTATTCTGCTAAGATTAGGGAAGATGCACAAGAAACTAATGTTATAATGAATGGACTGTTTGAAGGAACTAACCGGATCAAAGATGGTATTGAAACTATTGGTATTGCTACGAGGGATATTACGGATATTTCAGCATCAATTCATGAAGAGAGTATTGAAAATAAGAATAGAGCCGAGCAAGGTAATTTAGCGGTGCGGGATGTAGCAATGGCGATGAATAGTATTGCTAACTCTAGTAAAACTGTAGAAATGAGAATTGCAGAGTTGGCGGAAGTGTCAAAAGAAATCGACAATTTTCTGCTAACAATAAAAACTATTGCGGATCAAACTAAATTATTAGCGCTAAATGCCAGCATTGAAGCAGCTAGAGCCGGAGAATATGGTCGCGGGTTTTCTGTTGTTGCTAGTGAAATCCATTCGCTGTCGGAGCAAAGTCAAGAAGCAGCCTTATCAGCTAATGGCTTATTATTACAAATAAATCAAGGTGTGAATTCGGCGGTAGTAGCTTCAACGGAGGGGAAGAGCTCAGTGGAAAAGGGGCAAAGTTCAATTGCTGTAGCCCAAGGCAAACTTAGTGATATTGAAAAATCTAGCCGGAACGTGGAACACCGGATTGCTGAGGCTAGTGCGGCTAGGCAAGAACAATTGGCTGCTACTAAGATTGCCGCAGAAGAGCTCAATCATATTGCTGATTTGTGTGGCTCTGTTTTACTCAAAAGTGAACATGTCGGTGAATCGTTAAATCAACAATATACTTTAATCAGCGAAATGAAAAAAATGGGGACATTAGTTGATTCAGAGGCTATTTCTTTAGTAAAGGAAACTGAAAAAATAAGTTTGGTAAGTTTGAAAAATAATCATGGTTTAAAAGAACTTATTGAAAAATCCTTAACGAAGTTGGAAAAATTAGCAGAGACCTTATCCTACGAAGAATATAATGAAGAAAGTCATAATGCGATGCTAAACTCATTTTTGAAATCACAAGTTGAGTTAGAAGCTATTTGGACTAATAAGGCTGATGGTAGTTTTATTGTGTCCTTGCCACCGGCTGGTATTACTAATGCCTTAGCGCGACCTTGGTTCAGTGCGATTAATGGTAAGGCATTTGTTTCGGCAGTATATGTTTCAGCTATTTCTAATGCTCCGTGCATTACTGTGGCCGTACCAATGTATAATAAGAATAATGGTGTTATGGGAGTGCTGGGTGCTGATATAAAAATTTCCGCAGAAAATTAAATAAAATAATATTAAAGGTATTGACGAAATAATTTTATTAATATATAATTTATATTGTCCTTAAGAGAAACTTAAGGAAATGCTGGTGTAGCTCAATTGGTAGAGCAGCTGACTTGTAATCAGCAGGTTGGGGGTTCAAGTCCTCTCGCCAGCTCCATATGGATGGGTTCCCGAGTGGCTAAAGGGAGCAGACTGTAAATCTGCCGGCTCCGCCTTCGTTGGTTCGAATCCAACCCCATCCACCATTTGGCGGTGTAGCTCAGTTGGCTAGAGCATGCGGTTCATACCCGCAGTGTCCGGGGTTCAAATCCCTGTGCCGCCACCATTTTAAAAGTAAACCTAGTGTATACTAGGTTTTTTCTTTGTTTTCCAGAAAATTGTACGCCATACAATGTTTTAATTGTATGGCGTATTTTTTTATATTAAAATGTCTTTAAACTTAAGATATTGAAGGTGATGATATGCCGGTAAACTCATTTGATAATTACTATATGTCTTGGCGACCAGTGTTTGATAAAAGTAAAAAACCATATTATTTATCGCTGGCAGTGCAGTTAGAAGAAGATATCCAAAGTGGACTGTTGTTGCCGGGGACAAAATTGCCGCCGCAACGCGAATTGGCTGATTTTTTGGACTTAAATTTAAGTACGGTGGCAAAAGCTTTTAGTGTTTGTGAAGCGAAAGGGTTGTTGATTGCTAAAATCGGCAAAGGTACTTTTGTGCAATATGGCCGTGGCAAGACGATTTTATTGCCACAAAATCATGATGAGATTCAAATGGGGGCAACGATTCCGGAAATAAAATCATATTATCATATTAAAGATATTATTCATTCGATGCTACAGGAAGAGAAGTTTGAAGAATTGTTTAGCTATGGAAAGTTCTGGGGACGAGACTGGCAATGTGAGGCTGGTGCTGAATTCATTAAAAAGGCCAAGGTTATAATAAAGCCGGAGAATATTCTGTTGGCTAATGGTGGGCAAAATGCGATTGCGGCGATTATGATGGCATTGGTGCAGTATGGCGATAAAATTGGTACCGATAGCTTTACCTATCCTGGACTTAAAACTTGTGCCAGAATGGTAGGGGTTCAATTGGTCTCTATTAGAGATGAAAATGGTAATATCACCGCAGAGAGTATTGCTAATGCTTGTATCAATGAAAAAATAAAGGTGATTTACCTGATTGCTGATTATAATAATCCCACGACTTTATCATTAAGTGTAGCTGAACGAAAAATACTGGTACAAAGTGCTGAAAAATATAATTTAACAATTATTGAAGATGCTATTTATGCCTTTTTAAGAGCAGAGCCGTTACCGGCGATTGCCAGTTATGATGCTAA
>JAGPMH010000082.1 GCA_018052945.1 Negativicutes bacterium
ATCTAAATTTCCACTTATCATTATGTTTATACACTTCTGCCAAAATTAATGCTTTTTCTGTTTTAGACTGAGTCTGAATCAATGCATTGGCGATGGTTTGAGTACCGGATAAAAGTTCAATATGAATGGGAGATATTCGACTAAAATTATTTGGTTCACTGATAGTTGCACATAAAGTAACTTTTTGAATTTGTGGATCAATTAATGCTGTATTAATCTTAAATTTACTTAAATATGGATCATTGGAATCAGACTGGACTAGTAGCACACTTTGATTTCGTGTTTGAGTTTGTCCATAGAAAATCATATCCTGATCACCACGCACTTTTTGCGTACTTTGTGCTAAAAGATATGCAGTACAATCAACCTCTAATTGATTAGGAATACTGGTTTTTATTAATATCTCCACCACTTCAGATGCTAAAGCAATGTTTCCACCTGCAATAAGTTGCATACTACCCTCTTACAATATTGTAATATTTCATTTAACTAATTAAGCATATGAATATAAAAAAAATATCTTAAAAATTATTTTATTCGCCCTATATTGTTTTAACATAGGCGGATTCACGCGGCAAGTGCAGCAATATAAAAACCTGCCACCACGTCACTGGGCGTATACCAACCCAGTGACTTTCTAGAACAATTATTCAACTTATTACATGAAAAATTTTATATACTCCATGTAGAATGGAATCATAAATTCATAATTGTTATTAAATAAAATTGAGATCAAATCTACTGTGAAATCGCATTACAATATCTGGATTGCTGAAAGTTATTCCTGTCAAAATGACATTATTCAATTATTAAAAAACTCAAATTTATCTCCCTATCTGACTATTTTTTGTTCTCACAGTAAACAACGTCCTGAACTGAAGTTGCTTGCAGATTATTTTTTTCAACAACCGGTTATTAAGGACAGTCCAGACTGGTTACTAGAACAAT
The DNA here is from genome assembly GCA_018052945.1 of Negativicutes bacterium. NCBI lineage: Bacteria > Bacillati > Bacillota > Negativicutes > Negativicutes bacterium. The sequence continues at coordinate 949 of JAGPMH010000082.1, forward strand.
GTAAAAAGCATTCTATTCAGCTTTTGTTTTGTGGAAAGCATAGTCAATTTATTGAGCAATTTCGTGAAGAATTTTCTCGTCATGATATTCAATTAGTGACTGGTGCCAGAGGCATCAGTCAGCATAAAAACGTTAATAATAAATTTTTATTTGGACAAATTTGCGAAGGTTTAAACTTACCTAGCATTTCTGCTGCAAAAGTTGCTCATGTTAATGAATTAAAGCAAGCTATTGATGAATATCAACAACGGTATAGCGTTATTTGTGCAAAGCCCGTTTATGGCGTATATGGTGCAGGTTTTGTGCAATTAAGCGATGATGTTTCATATTTTATGAAATTTCAATCTAATACTCTATGTAATACACAACAGTTTATAGAAGCTTATGCTCAATTAGAGCCGCCTATTGAGTATTTAATTATGCCCTTTTTGCAAGGGCAAGAATGTTCTGTAGATATTGCCTGTAGTAATGGCAAAATTTTAGCCTTAGTAACTCGGATAAAATTTAAATTTTATCAAGAATGCTATATCGAGCATCCATGTCATGAAATATGTAAAATTTTAGTAGAACATTTCCAGTGCGATGGATTGATCAATATTCAATTTAAGCAAGATGATCAGGGAGCCTGGCATATTTTAGAAATTAACCCGCGTCCCGCTGGCGGTTTTTCCTATACACAACATACTGGAATTAATTTAATTGCAGAATTAATTGCAGAAAAATTGCACTTAGTTTTAAAGCGCCCCGTACCAACTACTGTAGTACAAGTTCTCCCCATTATACAAAGTATAAAAAATGGATTGTAAACATTGATAAAACATATTGATTTAAGCCGTGGCCGTATTAGTGTGACAGTAAATCATCATCATCCTGAATGGAAATTGGATGATTTGCTTAGCTTTGCAGAAAGAATTAATCCGAAACGTGCATTTTTATTTGTTTCTAAAGTTCTTGGTAAACATATTCCTGTCGCACCCTCAGTTATGCAAAAAAGCTATCAAGACCTTGCTGCTCTTATTCCTAAAAATTTGCCCTATCCCATTAGTGTGATTGGTATGGCTGAAACCGCAGTCGGTTTAGGCGCAGGAGTCTATCGTGAGCTGAAACCAGATTTCGGGGAAAATGCTATTTTTTTAACGACTACTCGGCATCCAGTCGAAACCTTGCCCACATTAGGCTTGTTTTTAGAAGAACATAGCCATGCACAAGACCAATTTATCTTGTCTAGTCATGATGCTATTAAACATCAACACATCCTGAGTTCAAAAACTCTTATCTTAGTGGATGATGAAATTTCGACTGGTAAAACCTTTAGAAATTTAATTCTCAGTCTTAAAAAATCAGGTTTAGAACACGTTGAAAGGATTATTTTAGTGACTTTAGTCAACTGGGCTGAACAGCACTTAGTCACCGATGATTTAGGTATTCCAGTTGAAGTGGTTTCTTTATTACATGGTCACTGGCAGTGGCAAGATAACAACAAAGAAATTGATATTCAAATGCCGAACGTCAGTTCAACCCAGCAACAAAGCCAAAAAATTATTGCACCCAATGACTGGGGGCGCGAACCGACTTTTCTGGAGTGTTCTGTGTGGCAAAAGATTGAATCCATTCAAGCGCATGAAAAAGTTTTAGTGTTAGGTTCGGGGGAATTCACCTGGATTCCTTTCCTAATGGCAGAGCAACTAGAAAAGCAAGGTGTTGAGGTTTATTTTAGCTCCACCACTCGCTCTCCGATTATGCAAGGACAGTCCATTGAAAGTATTTGTTTATTTAAAGACAATTACGGACTCAATATGAATAACTATGCATACAACGTAAAACATCAAGAATTTGATCGTGTCTTTTTAATCATTGAAACCGCTAAAGATAGTGTTGACCCTCTGCTTTTTGAACAAATAAAAAACTTGGAAATTATTAGTTATGAATGTTAAGCCGTTAATTTTTGTTGACTTAGATGACACTCTTTTTCAAACACATCGTAAAAGCACACCTACGCCTTTACATAAAATTGCGACTACAGATAAATTAGGTGAACCGCTCTCTTATATGCTGCCAAAACAGCAAATATTCGTGAATTGGCTATTAGAGT
>JAGPMH010000083.1 GCA_018052945.1 Negativicutes bacterium
ATATTGCTAAGAGTAATATTACTACACCGGAGAATCGCACTTTAACGTTAGGTGCTATTCCGGAGCCTATTATAACGGTGAAGCCATCTCAAATAGTGGGGAAAAATGATGTAGGTAAATATGATGTAACAATAAAGCCCAGTCCGGTGCAATATGATTATCAGCAAGGTGAAGTTTCATATTATTTAAAACAAAAAGCAAGTTTAAAAATGTGGGTTACAGAAGGAAAATATGATATTAAAGCATAATTGAGGAGGATTTATTATGAATATTAAAACCACGAGATTTGGCGAAATTGAAATAAATGACGATAAGATAATTGAATTTGAACAAGGGATACCGGGGTTTGACGAAGAAAAACAGTTTGTAATCATTCCTTATGATGAAAAAAGTCCATTTTTATTTATGCAATCTGTAAAACAGGAAGATTTGGCGTTTTTAATAATAAATCCGTTTCTTATTTTTGCCGATTATGAATTTGAAATTGATGATGCATCAATCGAAGATTTAACTGTAAAACAAAGTGAAGACTTGCTAATTTATACGATTATCACAATGAACGAAGGTGATATCAAACAAATGACAACAAATTTAGTTGCTCCTATCGTAATCAATAAAGAAAATAACAAAGCAAAACAAGTTGTGCTTGAAAAAAGTAAATACAATACCAAGCACAAGGTGTTTGAATAGAGGAACGCTATGTTAGTTTTAAGTCGAAAAATAGGACAACAAATTATGATAGGGCAAGATATCACCATAAAAATAGTAGACGTGCAAGGTGAAAATGTGCGAATTGCCATTGAGGCACCAAAGGAAATTAAAATTTATCGAGGCGAAATTTATAAAGCGATTGTTGAAGAAAACAAACAAGCTATCAATAATGTAGCAGCAGTAGATTTATCAAACATTACTTTTAAATAAAGATATAGCAAATCATAAATTGTCTTGATAGTTAGACGACAGTTTAATCAACAATTTCAAAGGATTGAAATTTTTAAGTTGTAACCTAAAATCATGGAGGGATAGGTATGATTAATAGTATTGGTAAAGTAAGTGGTGAAGTTAAGAATGCTTCAGCCGAAAAAACAGTCAGTGTTGACACTTCCTCTGCTAAGCTTAGTGCAGTAGCCGAAGAAAATGTGAAAAGTTCGCAAAGTTCAATTAATGCTGATGTAGAAGTTCTGTTAAGTGGCAGAGAACAAGGAAATATTCATAATCAAAGTAAAGATGGCAAAAATAAAGAAGAATTCAATGAAGAAGATGTAAAAGAAATTAGCCAAGCTTTAAGTGAATTTATGAGTAAACTAAATACCAATTTAGAGTTTGACTATTATGAAAAATTAGGAAGATTTGCTGTAAAAATGATTGATAAGCAAACTAAAGAAGTTATTAAAGAATTTCCACCGGAAAAAATTTTAGAAGCAATGGAAAAAACAAGAGAATGGATTGGCCTTATTTTAGACAAGAAAGCGTGAGGTGATAGATATGGCATCAGGTATATATGGGTTAAGTGGCTCGGGAATGGATATTGATTCCTTAGTTAAAAATATGATGAAAACCCAACAATCAAAATATGATAATATCTATAAAAATAAAGTGCAAACCGAATGGAAAAAAAGCGATTATAATTCGATTTATAAATCACTTAATACCTTTCGGTTTAGTACGCTAAGTAATTACAAGTTACAATCAAATATGGCAGCGAGATCGGCAACAGCACAAGATACAACTATTGCAACGGCGGTTGCTAATGGTGATGCCGGTGAAATGACGCATGATATCAGCGTTACTAAATTAGCGCAAAATGCTTATTTACAATCCACTGCTATTACTAGAGACAATGCAACAGCGCCAAAAAGCATTAATTTACCGGATGTAATTAATGTGCAATATCCAGCCGGCATAACAGATGAAGAAAAGAAAACAAAAATTGGGCTTAGTTTTACTGTTAATGATGGTAGTAACACAGCACAAACAATTTCTTATACTTACAGTCAATTAGAAGGCAAAACGTTAAATGATGTTGCATCTGATATTAATAAGCTAAATATTAATATTACGGCAAGCTATGATGCCGTTAATGATACGTTTAGTCTATATAATAAAAAAGGTGGTAGCACTAATACGGTTGGTATTGCTGTTAATGCCGGAAGCGTCGACAATCCGATTAGTACTGAAGGACAAGCTAACACAGAAAAATTATTTACTAATTTAAAATTAGCATCTTATGATTCAGTTAATAAAACATTAGGTAGTGAAATAGCGTTGACCGCAGCAACCCCGATTTCTGTGACCGGTGTTTCAGCTGAAGCAAAAATAGATGGCAAAATCTATACTGCGGACAGTAATAAAATTACCGCAGCCGGTGTTACTTATACTTTAAATAAAATTGGCGAAACTAAGGTGAATGTTACTAATGATGTTGATAAAATTGTAGAGAATGTCAAAAAATTCGTTGAAGACTACAATAAAATGCTTGATACTATGAACTCAAAGATTAGTGAAACTCGCTATAAAGACTACAAGCCGTTGACAGATGATGAAAAAGCAGCGATGAAAGAAGACCAAGTTAAAAGTTGGGAAGAGAAAGCTAAATCCGGCTTGTTAAACAATGATACTATTATTAGAGGCGTTGTTTATGATATGAGAGATGCTTTATCAGACTCAATTGATGGATTAACCGGCAAGTACACTAGTGCTGCGAGCATCGGTATTACTACGACTTCTTACACTGAAAAAGGGAAAATTCAGCTGGATGAAAATAAATTACGTAATGCTTTAAAAGAAGATCCGGATGTAGTATATAAAATTTTTGGTACTACTGGTAGTGATCGCGATTCACAAGGCATTGCTAATAGACTTAGTGCCGTAGCACAAACCGGAATGACTAATATTTCGAAAGAAGCTGGTATTAGTAGTTCTGATGATCAAAGTGTTTTAGGAATAAAAATTGATAGTTATGAATCACAAATGAAAAAAATGCTGGATATAATGGACAAACGCCAAACTCAACTATATAAACAATT
>JAGPMH010000084.1 GCA_018052945.1 Negativicutes bacterium
ACTACTGGCAGTACCTTGGCAGAATGTGCTAAAGTACTAAAAAAAGCCGGAGCCAAAGAGGTTAGGGCAGTAGCGTTAGCTATTAATATTTAAGAAAAGGCTTAAAATTTTTGGTTAAATAACTTATAATAAAATAAAATACATAATATATGTTGGAGGAGTCACTATGGCTATTAAAAATTGCTCTGATTGTGGGAAAATTTATGTTGAGAATGTTAGCGGGTTATGCCCTGAATGCTTAGATAAAGAAGAGGAGCAAGAACGCTTAATCATAGATTTTTTAAGAAAAAAAGAAAAAGCTTCGGTGGAAGAAATTCATAGAGAAACCGGTGTTAAAGAGCGAACCATATTGAGAATGATGAAAAAAGGTCGCTTTCTAAATTATGGCGATATTGCTTATAAATGTGAAAGTTGCGATAATTTGATAACTGAAGGACGAGTTTGTGACGAATGTGGCCGTAATATTTTAAAGCAAGTTGATGAAGTTAATGAAAAGCGTCGCAAAGAAGAAGAAAAGAAAAGAAGTGGCGAAAGAATGTATACCCGTGATTAATTATGCAAAAACAAAGAATTAGTTAAAAATTTAACAAAATATAAAAAAAAGAAACGCAGGGATTAATATCCTTGCGTTTTTTTACGATATAGTAAATAAGAAATAAAAGAGGTTGGTGGATTATTATGCTTATAAACAGCAATGTTCAAAATATTATGAAGTTATACGGCGAACCGAAAAGTGTAAAAAAGACTGAAACAAAAGACTTGAAAACTGATAAAAAAGATGAATTTGTGTTATCAACTCAAGCGAAACAATTTAGTCAATATCTAAGTGAGTTGAATCAAAAGTCAGCAATCAGACAAGATAAAATTGATAAGATTGCTCAACAAATTGATAGTGGTCAATACAATATTGATTCACTTAGTGTTGCGGAAAAAATGTTAAGTTACAAATACTAATATAAGGGGGCAATCTGATGTGGCAAGAGCTAATCTCGGTACTCAGTAAAATAGTAGAATCATATCATAGCTTATTGAACTTAAGTAAACAAAAGCGTGCAGCCTTAGTTAGTGTTAATGTGCCAGACATAGAGCGACTGACCAAAGATGAAGAGCAAATTGTGACCAGCATAGGAAAGCTCGAGCAAATCCGTAAAAAAATAACTAATCAAATTTTAAGCGACTTAAAGGTTACGGAAATTGAAGATAGTTTTATGGATATGCTGGCTCTTTGTGATAAAAAAAATGCCGATGAATTGATAAAAGTTCATAATCAGTTAAAAGATATTTTAAAGGAAGTCAGCAATAGCAATAAAATTAATGAAACCTTGATACAACAAGCGCTATCAGTCGTTAATTATAATATCAATGTAATGTCGGAAGCACAAGCTACCCCTACTTACAACGCCAACCCTAACGAAAATACCCAGGCTAAAGTTAATAAAAATTTATTTGACCGTTTGGTATAGTGGTGAAAATTATGTGGGAAAAATTAAATCACAATATTGATAAAATGTTAATGTTAACGAAGAATTTGTTGCTAGCGGTAGAAAAGCAACATCAAAAATTATTAAACAATGATAAAATCGGCTTTGATGAAATTATCAAAGAACAAAGTGAAATTACCGGGAAACTTTTAATGTGTGAAAAAGAAAAAGAAACTATCATTAATGAAATTATGTATAATCAGAAAATTAATTTGGCTAATTTAACGTTATTGCAAACGGTTGAATTTGCGAAAGACAAAAAACAAGAATTAATGCTAAAAGTGTTGGAACTTAATGCTGTCGGTGAAAAAATAAGAAATTATATCACTAAAAATAAAAATCTTAATGATCAAGCGATGCGCTTTATTAATTTCAATATAAATGTTATTACCGGGACTACCGCAGATACCACTTACACAGCCCAAAATACCGGTAATGTTATAACGAAGAAGAAAATGTTTGATCAGTCAATATAGAACATGGAGGGGAAAATATGCGATCTACTTTTGCAGGCTTAAATACCATGGTTAGTGGTCTTAATGCCAATCAAATAGCCTTAGACACTGTTGGGCATAATATTACTAATGCGAGTAATGAAGGGTACTCTAGACAAAGAGCTAATGCTTCGGCGACAAAGCCAGAAAAAATATATACTTATTATGGAGCAAGTCAACTTGGAACTGGAACCTCGGTTGAGTCTATTACTCGAGCTAGAGATGAATTTGCTGACAGACAGTACTGGAAAGAAAACTCCAACTTAAGTGAAAATGAGAAAGAACAATATGTTTTAGGTAAAATTGAAACGGTCTTTGAAGAACCTAGTGATACAGGATTTCAAACAGTTTTAAATAAATTTTGGAAAACATTCCAATCTTTAGGCACGAAGGGGAGCGACTATAGTGCACGAGTGCAGGTTAGAGATACTGCAAAAGAATTAGTAAATAGTATTAATCTTGCAAGAACACAGTTAAATGATTTAGTTAGTGATAATAACACTGGCATTACTAAGAAAACAGAGTCAATAAATCAAATAACAGATGAAATATTTGAGCTTAACAAACAAATTATAACTGTTGAAGGTTCAGGTTCTGGTAATGCGAATGATTTGAGAGACAAAAGAGACTTGCTTGTGGATCAACTTTCTAAAATAGTAAATGTTAATGTTTCAGAAAATAAATTAGGAGCATATACTATTAATTGTGGTTCTATGACTTTAGTAAATGCTACGGCTAATAAAACAGACTTACAAACTAAAACGACAACAGATCCGAAGTATGGATTTGATATTTTAACAATAACTGATAATACAACACCAACTCCAATAGATTTAAATCCTACAGGTGGAGAAATCAAAGGTATATATGACTCTACTAATAATGTTATTGGATGTTTGGATAAATTGACTACTATAACAG
>JAGPMH010000085.1 GCA_018052945.1 Negativicutes bacterium
AATAATTAAAAGGATTACATCCCTTTGTGTAGAATATCAATGTATGACAATATATGTCGAAAAATATCTGTATGAGGAGTTGGAGAGTTGATTTTACCGAAGTTTGATTTAGCATTATATGTTTTATTAGCATTTGCTTTTTTCTTAGGGCTTTCAGATGCAGCTACTAATTTGATGTTGGTATTAGGGATTATTTATGTTTTTATTAGAGCACTAAAGGTTCCGCTGAAGATGAGTTGCCCGAAGGGGATTGTTATTTCATTAGTGATTTTTTGTAGTAGTGTTGCTATTGCCGGAGTATGGGCTGAGAATTCAGCGGAAAGTAGTAGAGCCGGCTTTGCGTTAATCTTAAATATCTTACCAATGTTTTTCCCGTTATTGTTACTAAGTGAAAAAAAACAAGTTCCTTGGGCAGTATTAGCCTTAGGTGGTAGTGTACTTTTAAATAGCGCGTATGCTTTTTATCAAATTGTGATGAAATTGCCGGTAGTAGGCTATACCAATGAGGTGGATTTCTTAACTACCAGTTTATTAATAGGAATTGCTACCCTTGTTACGACTTTTGATAAATTTGATTTTTCAGCTAGCCAACAACAAGGGCTACTTGGTATTAGCGGTTTAGCAGTAATAGTCTTATTATTGCTGGGCAATAGTAGCACTTTACTGGGCTTAATGGTTTTGGGATTATTAGCGACGGCAGTTAATTATCAAAATAAACTTAAGGTAGCTGTAAGCTTAGTGGTTAGTGTAATGGCGGGAGCTGTAGCAGTATTAAACTTTGCTAATATTAACCTGACAGAAAAAATGTCATTATGGAATGAAGCTATTAATGTTTTTCAAAACAACCAAATTATTGGTATTGGCCATAGCCAGTTTAATGTTGTCTTGAATAACCTGACTTTTACTAATGCGCAAAGTAATGTTTTCAACTTTTTAGTTGAAGGTGGTATAATAGGTTTACTAGGCTTTGTTATATTATTTGCTTATATTTTATTTTATTTTGGTAAGAAATATTTTCAAGATAAAGATTATTTATTAAGTAGTACGATTATTATTTCAACGGTAACATTATTGGTAGAAGGAATTTATAAATACAATGTTTATGAGCCAATGGTTATGCGACAATATTGGTTTGTACTAGGCTTAATAATTATGTTAAATCAACTTAATAACAAAACGGTTGATTATAAAACTACTAAAACTAAAAAAAGTAAACTGAAGAAATAAATTAAATCTCAATGAAGAGAATTAACAAATGTAAACTTAATTCAGGCTAAATCTGAATTGCACCGCAAGATTTGCAGCTTTATAAGTATAGAGTGAACAAAGCTTAATGGGAGAGGGTACAATGTTAATTCTCTTTTTGCTATCTATTTTCTAAAAGAGGTGACTGATGATGGATTGTGATGTTTTGCTAATTGGTGCAGGACCGGCGGCGATTTTTTCAGCCTATGAATTAGTAAGCAAAAAACCGAACTTAAAAGTGGTGATGGTGGAGACCGGTCGTGATATTTATAAAAGGCATTGTCCTATTGATGGGAAAAAAATAAAAAATTGTATTTCTTGTGATGTTTGTAGCATTATGAGGGGGTTCGGCGGTGCCGGAGCCTTTTCTGATGGTAAATATAATTTTACGACTAAATTTGGTGGATGGCTTAATGAGTATATTTCTGATGAAGAGGTTTTAGCGCTCATTGATTATATTGATAAAATAAATATCAGCTTTGGAGCACCGGAAGAGTACTTTACTACCAAAAACAGTAAAATTGCGAAAAGTGCGTTAAGTCACGGTATTAATTTACTAGAGGCAAAAGTAAGGCATTTAGGAACGGAAAATAATTATAAAATCTTAACGGAAATTTATGAATATCTTAAGGATAAAGTTACCTTTAAATTTAATACAAGCGTTGAAGAAATTGTTGTTAAGGATAAAAATTTGGCGATAAAAACTAAAAATGAGTTAATTAGTGCTAAGTATATTATTGCTGCACCGGGCCGAGCCGGAGCAGAGTGGTTTTCGGAGCAATGTAAAAGTATTGGGATTAATTTACTAAATAATCAAGTTGATGTGGGCGTTAGAGTGGAAGTTCCGGCAATGGTTTTTGAGCATATTACTGATGAAGTGTATGAAGCAAAATTGGTTTACCGTACCAAACAATATGGCGATTTAGTAAGAACTTTTTGTATGAATCCGAAAGGCTATGTGGTAAATGAAAATACTGATGGCATTATTACGGTCAATGGTCATAGTTATCGTGATGAAGCATTACAAAGCACTAATACTAACTTTGCCTTATTGGTCAGCAATAAATTTACGGAACCGTTTAAGGAGCCACATAAGTACGGAAAAAGTATTGCGTCTTTTTCTAATATGCTGGGGGGCGGTGTGTTAGTACAGCGCTTTGGTGATTTAATTAAGGGGCGGCGTAGTTCTGAACATCGTATTGAGCAAAGTTTTGTCAAACCGACGTTGCAAGCGACAGCGGGAGATCTTAGCTTGGTATTGCCAAAGCGGCATTTAGACAACATTATTGAAATGATTTATGCCCTTGATAAAATAGCACCAGGAATGGCTAATGACGATACCTTGTTATATGGGGTGGAAGTTAAATTCTATAGTTCAAGATTGGAACTAAGTACTGAGTTAGAAACCATCATTGATAATTTGTTTGCGATTGGCGATGGCGCAGGTGTAACTAGAGGATTATCGCAAGCTAGTGCTAGTGGAGTCTATGTGGCTCGTAATATATTGAAACGATTAGAGGGGTGATAAGCTATGAGAAAATTAATGGTAGGTGGTAACTTTTTAATTTCCGGTGTCG
>JAGPMH010000086.1 GCA_018052945.1 Negativicutes bacterium
TATCGATGAACCCGCACATCTGGCATTAATTTCTCTACATTGTTTAGTTTTCAAAGAACACCCGCTGTTTGTGACAGCTCATTTATATTAACACAACCACCAGGTCGTTGTCAACACAAATCTTTTTCTTTTTGTTGTCGTCAGCGCTGTTCGCTAGCGACTTTTATTATATTACACTACTTACTAATGCTTGTCAATATTATATTTCGATTTTTTTTGTTAAATATAAAATATCATTATATCAGTAATTCAAAATCATCTTTTTCAAACTTAAGTAAACCTTCTTCTTTCATCTTTGATAATTCTCTTGATAAAGCACTGCGATCAACACAAATAAATTCTGCTAATTGATTTCGTGAAAATGGAATTCTAAATTTTTTGCTTTTATTTTGCATTATGATCATTGAAAAATAGCTTAAAAGCTTTTCTCTAATTGTCCGCTGTGATAATAAGTTTATTTTTGAATTCAATAACATATTGCGTTGTGCTAATATTTTCAGCATATTTTTTATTAAAGAATTATGAAATTTACAATTTTCACTGCAAGTAGTAATAATCCTATCATAATTAAAAAACAAGACTTCACTTTCTACTAAACTAACCACAGTAACAGGGCTAATCATTACCCCCGCACAAGAAAAAGTTTCCGCAAACAAATCTCCGTTACCTAAATTTGCAATTATATTTCGATTACCCCAAAAATCTTCTCTAATTATTTCAATTTTCCCATTTAAGATTAAACCAATATTCTTAATTTCATCTTCAGTATGAATTATAATATCATTTTTTTGATATTTTTTACTAAAAGCTCCGCTACATTGTAAAATTGCGTTAATTTCCGTTTCTTCCATGCCATTAAACAACGGATTGTCTTTTATAAAATTAAAATATTTTTTCATCTTTGCTCCTTTGTTGCAAATGCAACCGATTTTTTCTTTATTACTCATTATAGTTTAAGGCAAGGGAAAAATAAACTCTAAATAAAAAAATCAGGAGGTTTTACAAATGGAAAACATGTTTTGCTTTCAATGTGAACAAACAGTAGGTGGGGTAGGCTGTACAGGTATGACAGGAGCTTGCGGAAAACAAGCGACAACATCTAATCTACAAGATGATTTAATCACCGCTTTAATATCTTTGGCGAAAGTCACTCAAAATCAGAAAAATGAAAATACAACCAAAATGCTTATTAGTGGTTTATTTACAACTATCACTAATGTAAGTTTTGATGATGATAAATTAGCTGTAGAAATTGCTAACGTTAATGAAGTTATAAAAAACTTTGATCCTAGCGCTATTACTCCTTATAAAATGGATTACTTATGGCATGATAACGAAGATATTCGTTCTTTAAAATCATTAATTTTATTCGGCTTAAAAGGAATTGCCGCTTACGCTTATCACGCAATGGTTTTAGGCTATAAAGACGAAATTGTCGACAATTTCTTTTACGAAGCATTAAGTGCTATTGCTAAAGATTTAACAGTTGATGATTTATTACCGCTAGTTCTTAAAACGGGTGAAGTTAATTTAGCCTGTATGGCATTATTAGATCAAGCTAATACTGAAACTTATGGTAATCCTGAACCAACAAAAGTAACTACTACTATTGAGCCTGGTCCTTTCATCGTCGTTTCCGGTCATGATTTATATGATTTATATCTTTTATTAGAACAAACTAAAGGTACCGGCATTAACATCTATACTCACAGTGAAATGTTACCGGCACATGGTTACCCAAAATTAAAAGCATACCCACATTTAAAAGGTAATTTTGGTACTGCGTGGCAAAATCAACAGAAAGAATTTGACAGTATTAAAGGCGCTGTATTGTTTACCACTAACTGTTTAATGCCGGTTAAACCAAGTTACGCTGACAGGGTTTTCACTACTGAAGTTGTAGCTTATCCGGGAATGGTTCATATTGACGATAAAAAAGATTTTACTCCAGTTATCAAAAAAGCTTTGGAATTAGGTGGCTATGATGCTCCACAAAATTTAACAGGAATTAATGGTGGTAATACTTTATTGACAGGTTTTGCTAGGAATACAATCCTTTCCAACGCTGAAAAAGTTGTCAGTGCTGTAAAAGAAGGAAAAATTAAACACTTCTTTTTAGTCGGCGGTTGTGACGGTGCTAAAACAGGTCGTAACTACTATACTGAATTAGTAGAAAAAACTCCAGCGGACACAATTGTTTTAACGCTAGCTTGCGGCAAGTACCGTTTCAATGATTTAGATTTAGGTGATATTGAAGGATTGCCTCGCATTATGGACATGGGACAATGTAATGATGCTTATAGCGCCATTAAAGTTGCTGTAGCCTTAGCAGAAGCTTTTAATTGTTCGGTTAATGATTTACCACTATCTTTAGTATTATCTTGGTATGAGCAAAAAGCTGTTTGTATATTATTAACTTTATTGCACCTTGGCATTAAAAACATTTATATCGGCCCATCATTACCAGCCTTTGTCTCACCTAATATTCTAAATTTCTTAGTAGAAAACTTCCAAGTCTCACCAATTTCCACTGCTGATCAAGATTTAGCAAAAATTTTAAAGAAATAAATTAATGCTAAA
>JAGPMH010000087.1 GCA_018052945.1 Negativicutes bacterium
CATATAGTAATAACATCTAAAAAACCTCGATTAAATATTAATCTAGACTTAATATATTTTAACATATAACCATAATCGTGTCAAGTTATTGCTTTTACATTTTTACACTTAAATTATAAGCCAAATTATTACGGTCTTCACGATGATTAATAATCAGCAGATAATTATCATCTACCTTGATATCAATATAAATTTTTTGCAAATAATCGTTATTGGGCTCAACTTCTTTTATGATACTTTCAATAATGTTTTTTACTGTGATAAAAAATACTTTTTGCGTTTTTTCATCATTTAAACCTCTTTGCCAGGAATGTGATAACCAGCCTTTTATTTGATAAACTGTATCAAAACGATCTAAAATAGTAACTTTACAATACTCCGGACCGCGGGCGGTAGATTGCCGAAGTTTTTTAGCCAAGATATTACAAAGTTGCTCTTCAATCTTCTTAATTTCACTATCAACTTTTTCTTCCGGTCTTTTATCAAAAATTAAACAAAAATGATTCTGAAAATAATCACCAATAAGTTCAAACGGGGTTGAATAATAATATGTCAATTTATAATTAACATATTGCTCCAACTTGTCAACACACTCTTGCAAAAATAGTTTATCAATTATTTTTGCAAAATCTTCATGTTGATAAATTAATTTAATTTTATTGTCATATAAGGCAATTTTTTCGTACATTTTCAAATGAAATAAATGTGTAATAAAAATAACATGTTTTCTATTGATGGCTTTCTTAACTATTTCAAAGGGAAAATCCAATTCTGTTGTAATTTTTTCTGTGATTTTTTCCACAATAAGTAATTGTTCTTCCTTGAAACCAGTTGTTTCCATGAATTTCACAACTAAAACTCCTATCGTATTTTAAAAAATAAACAAAACCAAAAAGTTCATACATAACAGATAAACTCTTTGGCTTAGAAAAAATCAAGGTAAGGTATCTCTATAATATACCCCGTTATTATTTTTTGCAAAATCTATCAATATATTTGAACTAATTTAAAGTTATCATATTTATATTTTTAAATCAATCTTAAAATTATTTTTTACTAATAAGTAATCCGCTAATAATTAAGCTTACTCCTAATAAATTTAGCCAACCAAATTTTTCCTCAAAAAACAAACACCCTAACAGCACCGAAAAAACCGGTGGCAAATTATTATATAACGACGCCTTATTACTGCCAATCACCCCAGCTCCCCAAATCCACAAAATATTGCCTAAAAACAGCGGAAAAATGCCAGAGTAAAAAATGCTTGCCCACGCTTCCCACGGTAAATTACTCCAATTAGTCTGATAAAAATCATTGAACGAAAATGGCAGTAACAAAATCGTTGAAATCAATAAAATATAAGTCGTCACTTGATATGGTGAATATTCTTTGATGCTCTGTTTTGAAAACACCGTGTAATAAGCATAGCAAAATTGGGCTAATAATAACATTATCCCACCAATTAAATGATTACTCTCAAGGCTAAAACTCTGTCCGGTACTAAAAATCATTATTATTACACCGACCAAAGAACAAATAATACTATACCCTAAATTGACATTAGCTTGTTCAAATTTGTGCAGGTAATTAATAACAGCAACACTAATCGGTAAACAACTCAAAATTAACGAAGCATTGCCAACGGTAGTTAATTTAACGCCGGTGGTAAAGAAGATTTGAAACAAGAAAAAGCCTCCACTGGCAATCATAATTTCTTTGTAACCACAATGCCTTAAGCTTTTAAAAGTAACCATTTTGCGTGCTACTAACCAACTCAAAACTCCCGCTAAAATCATCCTAATAAAATTATAAGACATTGGTTCAACCGACAATAGCCCCACTTTCATTGCACTAGGATTAAGCCCCCATAATAACGCTACAAATATTAAAATTAACTGTACCTGCATTAAAGTATGACCTCTATTCTATAACCACCGTTTTCTTTTTGCCGTGCAACTCATTCTTCGGCATAAACAATGCTACAATCCCTAGTAATATCATAATCGTTGCCACAAATTCATACGCATCAGCATATGCCAGCAAACTCGCTTGATGCATTAGTTCTCGATAAATTTTCCCCAATGCCATTTGTGAGGCTTGAGTTTCTGAGAAACCTAGATTTTTTATGGTATTTGTCATATTATAAAGAGCATTGTTATAACCGATATCAAAATTAGTTAAATGTTGCACTATATTATTTTGCTCCACCTGTTGACTTTGAATTAATTTATTAGTAACAATTGCAATCCCAATACTGCCTCCTAAATTACGCATCAACGCCACAATCGCTGAAGCATTGCTACTATCTACCGCTTTTATCTTGGAAAAAGCGAGGGTACTGGATGGAACAAATAAAAATGGCAACCCAATTACCTGTAAAATACGAACCTGCACCAACGTCCAATAATCACTTTGGGGGGTTATTTGTGCCGTGGCCCACATTCCAAATGCCATTAAAAACATTCCCGTTGAAATTAAATATTTTGCTTGGACTTTATTTACCAGCTTACCAATAATCGGCATTAT